>JADGPB010000358.1 GCA_017882655.1 Propionibacteriales bacterium | reverse complement strand
GGCGGCACGGCCGCGTCCTCCCACCCGGCGTACGCAGGCTTGGCCAAAGACACGCCCGCCAGACCCGCACCGTCGGCCCTGATCGTCCACAACGCTGCGGCAGCGGACCCCTCGGGCAACCACCCCTCGATCGCCCCCGAGTCGGCGAGGAGTCGCTCCGCGCGAGACCGGACCTCGGCCAGGTCGTCTCCGGCCAGCTCCACGAACACCCAGCCGTCGCCCCGGGGAAGCGGGGGTACGGCCGCGTCGCCGCGCCGCCTCCGTACGACCTCGACGATGCGCCGGTCCAGACCTTCCACGGCCGTCGGCGCGAACGGCAGCACGACCGCCATCGCATCGGCCGCCTCGGCCATCGACGCGTAGCCGAGCGCCACGGTGACGCGATACACCGGATCACGCACCAGCCGTACTGTCAGCTCCGTGGCGATCCCCAACGTCCCCTCGCTGCCCGCGAAGAAGCGCGGGATGTCGCCGGTCAGCAGGTGCTCCAGCGAGTAGCCCGACACCTGGCGCCCGAATCGCCCGAACTCCTGCTCGACGAGGTCGCGCCGCGACTCGGCCAGCGCCAATAGCGCCTGCCCTGTCGCAGAGCCGCCGGCAGCCGAGAGCCGCAACAGCTCGCCCGTACCGGTCACGATCTCGGCGTCGAGCAGGTTGGTCGCGCTCGTCCCGTACCCCAACGCTCGCGGCCCGCACGCGTTGTTGCCGACCATGCCGCCGATCGTGCAGCGGGTCGCGGTCGACGGGTCCGGCCCGAAGCGCAGCCCGTACGGCTTCGCCGCCCGCTGCAGCGACTCCTGCACGAGGCCCGGCTCGACGACAGCGGTCATCGCGTCGGGGTCTATGGAGCGAACGGCGGTGAGGTGAGCGCCCATGTCGACGACGAGTCCCGCGCCGAGCGCGTTCCCCGCGCAGGACGTGCCGGCGCCGCGTCCCGTGACCGGCAGCTCCACCGCGCGAGCAGCCGCCAAGACAGCCTGCAGCTCAGCGGTGTCGCGCGGCCGAGCTACGGCAAGGGGAACGATGCGGTAGATGGAGGCGTCCGTCGAGTACAGAGCCCTGGTGGTCGTGGTGCCGTCGACGCACGTGGCGGCATCTCCCAAATGGTGGCGGAGGTCCAAGAGCTGGTCGCCGGCGAGCGCGGTCACAGCGTCACCCTAAGGCGTGCACCGATGACGACTCACTCGATCTCGGCGGCGAGGACGGCGGCCATCGCGCGACCGATCGCCTCGAAGTCCTCGGGCGCCACAGCGTCGACGAAGACCTTGCGTACGGACTCCACGTGGCTGGGGGCGGCCTCGACGAGCTTCGCCATCCCCGCCTCGGTGAGCGTCGCGAAGACGCCGCGCCCGTCGGTGCACGTGCGTTCCCGCGCCACGAGGTTCTCGGACTCGAGCCGGCTGACCGTGTGGGTGAGGCGAGAGCGGGACTGGTGTACAAGGAGCGCGAGGTCGCTCATCCGGAGGTGGCGTTGGTCCGACTCGGACAGCACGACGAGGATCTCGTACTCGGCCAGGTCGAGGTTGTGCGGACGGAGCCACTCCGTAAGAACGGCATCGATTCGGGCCACGCCAAGCAACCAAGAACGCCAGATCCGCTGTTGGTCTGCGTCGAGCCAGCGGGTCATAGGAGAACTGTAGCCATCGATGATTGAATCCCGTACGGCACCCTCCCAATAGGGACCCCTGCTGTGTTCGCGCGATAGTGGCTACGATCGGCGGCACCACAACGACGCTAGGGGGCGCACCGTGACGGAACGCGAAACCATCGAGGCCAAATGTCCGCCATCCGTGGGGGCGATGCTCCGGCGACGGGTGCAGCTGACCCCCGCTCGTCCTGCCTTTCAGTACCCCGACGCACGCGACGCGTGGAAGACGTACACCTGGAGTGATGTCGGCGACCTCTCTGATGCCATCGCCGCGGGCCTTCTGAGCGCCGGCGTCGAGCACGAGCAGCGCGTGGCCATTGCCTCGACCACCTGCGTCGAGTGGATCCTCGCCTGCTACGGGACAGCCCTGGCGGGTGCCGCCACGACGACGATCTACCCCAACACGACCGACGAGGACGTCGCCTACATCCTGTTCGACTCAGAGTCGGTGGTGGCGTTCGTCGAGGACGCCGAGCAGGCCGCGAAGATCACGGCCCACCCCGAGCTGGACCAGCAGGTACGGGTGATCGTCCTGTTCGCCGGTACGGGCGACGGCGACCGGATCGTCCCCTGGGACGAGTTCCTCACCAGGGGTAGGGCATACGCCAAGGAGCACCCAGACGCGGTGAAGAAGGCTACGGAGGCGACCGGCCCCGACACCCTGGCGACACTCATCTATACATCGGGCACCACGGGCCAGCCCAAGGGCGTGGAACTGGTCCACCGGTCCTGGACCTATCTGGCGGTCGCCATCGACACGATGCACTTCATCGAGATGGATGACGTCCAGTTCCTCTGGCTGCCGTTGTCGCACGTGTTCGGGAACTGCCTCCTCTTCATCCAGCTGCAGATCGGATTCTCCTCAGCCGTCGACGGGCGGCTCGACCGCATCGTCGCGAACCTCGGCGAGGTCAAGCCGACCTTCATGTGTGGGGCTCCTCGGATCTTCGAGAAGGTCCGTTCGGCCGTGCTGACCGGCGAGAGCTCCGTGGGGCTCAAGGGCTCGATCGCGCGCTGGGCCTTCGCGAAAGGCCGCGCCGCGATGCCGTACCGCCTCGAAGGCAAACCGCTGCCCAAGCTGCTGGCCGCGCAGTACGCCATCGCGGACAAGCTGGTCTTCAGCAAGCTGCGGGCCCGTCTCGGCGGCCGCATGAAGTTCATGGTCTCGGGCTCGGCCAAGCTGTCCCGGCAGATCCAGGCCTGGTTCTACTCGGCGGGGTTGCTCATCGTCGAGGGGTACGGGCTCACGGAGACCAGCGCGGTCGCGCACGTCAACCACTGGAGCGAGCCGAAGTTCGGCACGGTCGGCCGTGTGGCCCCCGGCATGGACCGGATGATCGCCGCGGACGGCGAGGTGCTGGTCCGCGGGCCGCTCGTGATGCGCGGCTACCACAACAGTCCGGAGGCGACGGCCGAGGCGATCGACGCCGAGGGCTGGTTCCACACCGGTGACATCGGCGTCCTCGACGACAACGGCTTCCTGCGGATCACCGACCGCAAGAAGGACCTCATGAAGACCTCGGGCGGCAAGTACGTGGCGCCGCAGAAGGTCGAGGGCACGATCGTCGCCAACGTTCCGCTCGTGGCGCAGGCGATCGCCGTGGGCGATGGCCAGAAGTACGTCGGCGCGCTGCTCGTGCTCGAGCCGGACGCGCTCCGTCGCTGGGCCGAGCGGACCGGAAAGGCCGGACTCGGCTACGCGGAGATGACTCGGCTGCCCGGGGTCAGGCACTGGATCGACCACCAGATGAAGCGGGCCAACAGCAAGCTCGAGCGCTGGGAGACGGTCAAGAAGTACGCCATCCTCGACCACGAGCTCACCGTCGACTCGGGTGAGGTCACGCCGAACAT
>JADGPB010000357.1 GCA_017882655.1 Propionibacteriales bacterium | reverse complement strand
GATCAGCACGAGCATCACGCTCGGCATCGCCAGCGCGGGGTTGCCCAGCCAGTCCGGAGGGTTGGCCACCCCGAGGCTGGACAGGATGACGTTGACGGCACCCGTCTGGGCGTTGAGGATCCAGTTCCACACGACACCCGCGACTGCGACGGGGAGTATCTGCGGAAGGTAGTAGGTAGCGCGCAGCACGGCAGCGACGCGTGTGCCGAACCGCCGTCCCAGGTAGTCGAACAGGACCGCAGCGAGCACCAGACCGATCAGAGTCGGCACGACGACCATCGCGACAACCATGGAGATCGAGTTCCGGAAAGACACCCAGAAGGCATCGTCTGCGAGGAGGTCGGTGTAGTTGCCCAGGCCGTACCAGTTCATCTTGGCCAGCCCGCCCTTCCAGCGGAAGAGGCTGTAGTAGACGTTCATCGCCAACGGGTAGCCGATGACCAGCCCGAAGGCGATCACACCCGGCAGGAGGTACGGCAGGTAGCCCACCCAGGTTGCCCGGCGATGCCGTGAGGTCGCAGCCATGGTGTCTCCTTCCTTCGAGGATGGGTGTCACGAGTCGGTCAGGCGGTGGGGCGGGCCAGACGCACCGCCCCACCGAGTCTTCGGGGACTAGCCCTTCAGCAGGTCCTTCTTGCCGGCGGCGTAAGCACTGCCGAGACCGTCGAGAGTCGCCTTGACGTCCTTGTTGCCGTTCGCGAGGCCCTGGAGCTGCGCGACGATGACGTCGTAGTAGCCGGGGACGGGCCAGTCGGGGTAGAAGGCCAGGCCGTCCTGGGTCAGGATCGACGAGAAGCTCTTGGTGAGCTCGGCGACCTTGGGATCGGTGGCCGTCGCGCTCGACGCGACCGGGAGGCCGCCCTTCTGGGCGAGGACATCCTGCACGTCCGCGCTCAGCGTGACGTCGATGAACTCCTTCGCCAGGTCGGCGTTCTTCGACTTGGTCGGGACGACCCACAGGTTGCCTGAGGAACCCGGGTGGAGCTTGTTGCCCGGGAAGGTGAACATGCCCCAGTTGGCCTTCATGTCCGTCACGAGGCGGCCGAACCACCAGGAGCCGGAGACCATCATCGGGGACTTGCCCTGGATGAAGGACACGCCCATGTCCTCGGCCTTGAGCGCGCCGACGTTGTTGGCGATGTAGCCCTTGGAGATCCAGTCCTTGAGCATCTGCGTGCCACCGGTCATCACCGAACCCGCGAAGTCCACGTCGCTCTTGAACAGCTCGTACGAGTCGACGAAGGAGCGGTCAGCCTGGGACAGCACGAGCTCGTACCACAGCTGCCCGAGCGGGTACTCGGCCCCGGCGGTCGCGAGCGGCGTCACGCCCTTGGCCTTGAAGGCATCCATGACCTTGACGAACTCGTCGAGGGTCGTCGGGATGGAGACACCCGCAGCCGTGAACATGTCCTTGTTGAAGTAGACGCCGACGAACTCGCCGTAGTTCGGGACCCCGTACCACTCGCCAGAGCCCATGAGCCCCTTGTCGCTGTACTTGGCGGTCGTGGCGAGCGACCCGGCGAGCTTGGTGTCCCAGCCGTACTGCTTGGCTGCGTCGGTCAACGAGATGATCAGGCCCTGAGCGGCGAGCTGGCCGGCGGTGGCATTGCCCTTGTTGTACTCCATGACGTCCGGTACCGAGTCGCCGGTGAGGACGATCTTCGCGTTCTTCTGGATCTGCTCGAAGGTCTGCGCTTCGACCTTGACCGTCACCTCGGGGTGCTTGGCCTTGAAGACCTCGATCGCCTTGGCCCAGGCCTGGCCCATGGCGGAGTCGGCGGACTCGTAGTCCCAGATGGTGAAGGTTCGAGGTGCCTTGCTGGCGGAGCTGCCGGATGCAGCCGGACTGGCGCCGCTGCAGGCCGACACGCCGAGGGCGAGTGCGCCCAGACCGGCGCCGCTGAGGGCGAGGAAGTGACGGCGATCCAGGGGGACGGCCTTGATGCGCTTCATTGCGTGTCCTTTCAGGTTGGCCAAAGGCCGGGGTCATGGACGCTGTGGGACGTCCAGGTCGGTCCTGGCTGGACCGATGCTCATCCCTGGTTCGAGGACGCAGGGGATGAGTTGATTGGGGACCGGCGTTCGGGCCGGATCGAGCTGGCTGAGCAGGCAATCCACGGCGAGCCGCCCGAGCTCGGCGCCGGGTGAGTGCATCGTCGTCAGCGGCGGATAGCTGAGCGTTCCCACGCCCGGAGAGGTGACGATGCCGAGGACCGACACATCGCCTGGAATCGACAGGTTCCGGGAAGCGAGCTCGGCGTAGACACCGAAGGTGGCCAGCTCGTTCATCGTGATGATCGCTGTCAGCTCGGGATCGGTGGCGAGTAGCTCGGCGGTGACCGCCCTCCCCGTGACGGGTGAGTCGTCGCACGTGCGGGACAGGGGAACGAAGCCGCGCGCGGTCATGAGCCCGTCGTAGGCAGCCGCGGCGCGGACCGCCGGTCCGTACCCCGCAGACATCTGCTCACCGGAGTGGTTGATGAAGGCGATCCGCCGATGGCCGAGCCCCACGAGGTGCGCGATGGCCGTCTCCATGGTCGAGGCGAAGTCGATGTCGACGCTCGGCCGTTCGGTGACGTCGCGGGTGCGACCGATCATGGCGTACGGGACCTTGGCTGCCTCCAGGACGTCGATCCGCTCGTCGTCGAGACAGACCTCCATGAGGAGGACGCCGTCGGCCATCCTCTGACGTGCCAGGTTGCGGATCTCCCTTGCCTGATCCGTACGGAACGGCCACAGAACGAGCTGGTAGTCAGCCTCTCGTGCGCGCTCGGCGACTGACTGGACGAACTCCCCCGCCGTACCGCCGATGCCACCGCCGATCTGGGGATAGATGAGGGCGATCACGCGGCTGCGCCGCGACGCCAGCGAACGAGCCATGGCGTTGGGCTGGAAACCCAGGCTGCGCATCGCGGACTGGATGCGTTCTCGGGTCTCGGGGCGGATCGGCCGTGCACCGGAGATCGCATAGGAGACGGTCGACACCGACACACCGGCCGACCGAGCCACATCGCTAATGGTCGCCATGCTCATCTCCCGAGAACGTCGAAGCGTTTCGACAAACCGTTTCGATGGATATCGTCGACCATCCGACAAATTCTGTCAAGGGGTGCGCGTGCATCATCCTCTCGTTGGGCCCCCCTGAGATGACGGATCGCCGTACCGTCCCAGGGGGTTGGAGCGCGCCAAAGAGCGACCGATGCGCCCGTGACGACATGGATTGTTGTCGTTCCGAGCAATCCCACGGGTGCCTCAGTTGAATTGGCGTGGAGCTCCCGTGCTCACGGTGCCGCCGGGGGGTGCGCGACGGCCATCTCGCGGGCGGCCGCGGCGCCTGCGGTAGAGTACGGACGCAAGAGCCCGGGACTGATAAGTCCTGGGCTTCCGTGTGGGGGCGCGAGGAGCGAGACCCGCGCCGTCCGCCGACAGAGAGGCAGGACCATGCCGGCGATCATCGTGATCGGCACCCAGTGGGGCGACGAGGGCAAAGGCAAGGCGACC
>JADGPB010000356.1 GCA_017882655.1 Propionibacteriales bacterium | reverse complement strand
TCTTGAGCATCTCCTCGTCGGCGAGCGCCATGCCCTTCGCCGCCACGTGGTGGATCCGCAGGAACTCGCGCATGCGGCCCGGCTCGGTGGCGGCCAGGCGGCTGAGCCAGCGGCGGAGCTGGTCGCCGAGGGCGGTACGGGTGTCGGCGAGCAGGTCGTCGGAGTACAGAGCCTCTCTGCTCGCCGTCGGCTGCAGGGCAGAGGTGTCGACGACGAGGCGCGCGAAGAAGGCCCACTCGGGAAGGAGACCGGCCATCTCGTCGCCGAGCAGCATGCCCTTGAGGTAGACGCGGCTACCGGGTCGGCGGCCGGAGTGGGTGGGGTTGCCGAGGATCAGCGCGACCCCGTTCAGCCCGGCCGCGGGGACGCTCACGGGGACGGTGGCGAACGGTGGGATGCCGAGCTCCGCCACTCCGAGCTCGTTCACGGCCGCTCGGCGCTGCGCCGGGTCCCCGACGAGCCACGGGGGAGTCAGCGGTGCGATGGGAACGGTGCGCTGACCCTGAGCAGCGGCCTCGACCTTGTGGGGCAGGAAACGTCCGTACTGCTGGGCGAGCGCGACGACGCGGTCCGTGGTGAGCCACTCTTCGGCGCCGCGGCGCGGGGCGAGAGCGACGCAGGTGCCGGGACCGCCGGCTAGCCACTGCGCCCGGGGGTCGCTGATTGCGGGTGCGACGTGGTCGATCAGGTACGACCCGTCGCCGCTTCCCCGCCAGCGCACGATCGGGCCGTCGCCCTTGCGTGAGAGCACCTCGATCTCGTCGGTGACGAGGAAGGCCGAGAGCAGGCCGATGCCGAACTGGCCGAGCATGTCGGTACGGGCGAAACCGAGCTCGTCGCGTTTGGACGAGCGGCCGATGGTGGCGAGGAAGGTACGTACGTCGTCGTCGTCGAGGCCCACACCCGAGTCGAAGCAGTGCATGCGGCCGTCGGCAGCCTGGTCGGCGCCGGTCAGGAGGATGGCGGGCCGACCGTCCGTGGTGCCACGCATCGTCACGGCGTCGATCCCGTTCTGGAGCAGCTCCCGCACGTACACCTTCGGCGAGCTGTACAGGTGGTGGCTCAGCAGGTCGACCAGCCCTCGCAGGTCGACCTGGAACGTGTCGTTCGTGTGCTCCGTCATCGCAGGTCCCAGGGTAGGGCGCGCTGGTGACCGTACGCACCGGTGTGTCGCCCGAACCATCCCGGCCGGCTCACCCAAGCACGACGTCACACCGCCTATTCGACGTCACACCGCTTGCAGCCGGTGTGACGTCGAATAGCCGGTGTGACGTGGAGGTGGGGACGAGGTGACGTCGAGGTGGGGACGAGGGAGCCACCCGGTCAGAGCTTCGCCTGCCACTTCTCGGTCCAGACCAGGTCGTTGTACGTGCCGTGGAACTCGCTCTCGCCCATGATCTTGTCGACGACGAGCCGGATGGTCTGGGCGTTGTCGTGGTACGCGTTGATGTAGGCCTTGACCATCGTCGCGTCGTGCAGGTGGGTCGTGTAGTTGAGGCTCACCATGACGGTCGGCACCTCGTGGACGTACCACGGGCAGTCAGTGCTCATCGGCGTCTTCCACCGGATCCGGTAGTTGTTCTCGGCCGCGTAGCCCACGATGTTCGCGACCACGATCGCGGCATCGACCTCGTCGCGGTACGCGAGGGTCGCGCCCTTGACCCGACTCGCACCGTCGTTGAGCGTCACCTGGAACCCGCGGCTCTCCAGCTCGGCCACGAACGTGTCGCGCGCCTGCGGGCTCGACTCGTAGATGCCCCCGCCCTCGGTGTCCAGGTAGTACAGACGGATCCGCCTGTGCGTCTCAGGCCGGATGGGCAGCTGGTCCAGCGTGTTCTTCACCAGCGTGATCGACGCGTCGGCAGCCTCGGCCTGCCAGCGCAGGTGCTCCTCGCAGCCGATGACCGCGAGCTCGTCCGGCGTGCGCAGCAGGGTGCCGGCCGCCTTCTTGCCAGGCAGCCCGAGCTTCGCCTTGAGCCCCAGCACGCGCCGTACGGCATCGTCCAGGCGCTCGGCGGAGATGACGCCTGACCTCACCCCCTCGACCATGAACCCGAAGTCCTCGGCCATGTCGTTGAAGAACAGGAACATGTCGCAGCCGGACGCGATGGCGCGCGGTACGTACTCGGAGCGCCGCATCGCGCTCGTCATGCCGAGCATGTGGCTGGCGTCGGTGACGACGAGACCGTTGAACCCAAGCCGCGTCTTGAGGAGGTCCTGCAGCAGTTCCGGCGCCAGCGTGGCGGGCATGACGTCAGCGTCGGTGAGGCTGGGGTCGAGCGCCTTCGAGTACGCCGGCAGCGCGATGTGGCCCGCCATGATCATCTCGACGCCGGCATCGATGTGGTGGCGGTAGACGCGGCCGAACGACGCGTCCCACTCGGACGGGCTGAGCTCGTTGACGCCAAGAACGAGGTGCTGGTCGCGCTCTAAAGTACCGTCACCCGGGAAGTGCTTGATGCAGACCGCGATGTCCTGCTCGGCGTCCCGGATGCCGCGCGCCTTGGCGCTGGTGGAGCGGATCACGTCGTCGGCCGTCGTGCCGTGGGCGCGGGTGTTCACGATGGTGTTGCGCCAGTTGGTGAGGATGTCGACGATCGGCGCGAAGATCACGTTCACGCCGAGCGGTCCGGACTCGCGGCCCGAGACAAGACCCGTGCGGTACGAGACGTGGTCGCTCCTGGCCGCGTCGCACTGGGCGCCGGTCGCGATGTACGTGCCTTCGGCGCAGGCGCCGTTCCCACCCGACTCGCAGTTCGCCGCGATGAGCAGCGGGATCGTCGAGGCGGCCTGCAGCGAGTTCAGCAAGCCCTGTACCTGCGGGGCCGAACCGCCGTGGTAACGGGCCCCGCCGATCCCGTACGCCGCCAGGATCTCCTCGTTGCTGCCGACGTTCCCGCTGAACGTGTCCTGGCCGAAGTGGAACAGATTGAAGAACAGCTGGCCCACCTTCTGCTCGAGGCTCAAGCGGGCGAGAGTCGTCTCGACCCAGTCGATCCGGTCGTCGTCGAGCTGGTACGGGGTGGCTCTCAGATCCACAGTGGGGGACACGGAAACTCCTTGATCTCAGTCTTGCCAGGGCGGGGTGACGGGAAGAAGCGCAGCGAACTCGGCGACGAGCGCGTCCTGGTACGTCCCGGCATAGGTGCAGTCCAAGAAGCGACCCAGCGCCTCGTCGCGGAAGCGCCGCCATGACTCACGCTCCCCGCCGGGGTTGATGGGGTAGAAGAGGACGCCGGCCGCAGCGGCGGTGTCGCGGTCCGCAGGTGCGTCGCCGATGAGCAGGATGTGGTCGTCGGCGTACTTGCCCTTCGCCGCGAGCTCGAGGTGACGAGCCTTCGTGCCCTGCTCCTGGCCGGCGATCAACGTCATGTAGCGGGCGAGGTCGTGCTCGCCCCACTCACGGGAGAGAGCGTCCAGGGGGGTCGCCGACACCACCATCAGGTCGGCGTCGGCGGACGCCGTGGCGAGGCTCTCCCGCACGTTCCCGAAGGGCGGTACGCCGTG
>JADGPB010000355.1 GCA_017882655.1 Propionibacteriales bacterium | reverse complement strand
AAACGGACGACGTGCTTGCCATAGGTGCCGTTGTCAATGACGGCTTCGGTGAAACGGAGATCGGGTCCCTCCATGGGGATTCCTTTCGTCATCGCGCGAGCAGCGTGACACGCGGGTAGTCACCCGTCGACGAATCGGATCTGGTCTTCGATCGAGGAACGCGGGGAGCGTGTCCGCCACCCGAGTCCCACTACCGAGGACCGCCGCTTCGCCCGTCCCGGGCTCGCGATGTGATGTGTTGAGTTGTGCCCCGGCAACCCGGGGCTGGGTGTGAGAAGGGGTCCACCCGGACGGGCGGACCCCAGAGGTCACCGACGCAGACCGAGGCGCTCGATGAGCTTGCGGTAGTGCTCGATGTCGTTCTTGGCGACGTAGTTCAGCAGGCGCCTGCGCTGGCCAACCATGAGCAAGAGGCCCCGGCGGCTGTGGTGATCGCCCTTGTGTTCCTTGAGATGCTCGGTGAGGTGAGCGATGCGCTTGGTGAGCAACGCGATCTGCACGTCGGGCGAACCGGTATCTCCCGGTGTGGTCGCGTAGTCATCGATGATCTTCTTCTTGGTGGCAGCGTCCATTCGACGTGCACTCCTCTCGGTTATCCCGTTGCGCGATGCCCCCGTCGCTGGTGCAGTCGGGGCACTTGGGTGGTCGCGGCCGATCAAACGGCGTTCCGAGGCTATCAGGAGAGGGACGACGGCGTGAAATCTCTCCACGCCGCCCCGGTGGATCCGCCGCCCACCCCTACCTGTTCGGGCCGCGGCCACGACATGCACCTGACACGTGCATGGGCTAGGTTGCTGGAGTCATGACGGAGGTATTGGGGGTTCGGATGTCCGACGACGTTGAGATCGAGATTCGCCTGGTTCGGTCCGACGACCTGCCTGCGCTGCGAGCGCTGGAGGATCGCGCGGAAGGGTTCGTCTGCGACCGTCGGTTCGCCGATGCGCTGGACGGTGACTCGTTCTACTACATCGCGTTCCGCGCGGACGATCCGCTCGGCACCGTCGTGCTCGACCTCAGGCCGGGGCCCCTCATGCCCGAGCTGCGCAACATGTACGTCTACCAGCACGCGCGTCGCCAGGGCATCGGCCGGCTGCTGGACCTCCACGTGGAGACGACCGCGCGCGACCTCGGCTACGAAGAGATCTTCCTCGGGGTCGACCCCGACAACTACAAGGCGATCCCCCTGTACCTGTCGCTCGGCTACGAGCCGACGGGCAACCACCGGATCGTCGGTGGCGACGCACCCGCGGGACTGCCCGGCGAGGTCTTCCACGACGCTGTCTACCGCAAGCGCCTTCGTCAGTTCTGAGGGGGCGTCGCGCCGAGCACCTCACGGGCGGCCGCGACGTCGGCGTCCATCTGCACGATGAGGTCGTCGAGCGAGTCGAACTTCACCTGGCCCCGGAGCCGAGCGATGAAGTCGACGCCGATGCGGCACCCGTAGAGCTCGAGGTCTGTACGGTCCAGCACGTACGTCTCCACGCGGCGCTCGACGCCGTCGAACGTCGGATTGGTGCCGACCGAGATTGCCGCAGGCATCGGTTCGGCATCCGCGTTCTCCAAGCAGGTCAGCCACCCTGCGTACACGCCGTCGGCCGGACACGCGTGGCCCTCCGGGACGGTGAGGTTGGCCGTGGGATACCCGAGAGTACGACCGCGCTGGTCGCCCATCACGACGATGCCCGTGTAGCGGAAGGGCCTTCCCAGGACCCCGGCAGCGGCTTCGACGTCGCCGGCGGCGAGCGAGTGGCGCACACGGGTCGAGGACAGGGCGGCGACGTCGCTGACCAAGGGCAGCACGACCACCTCGAACGTCCCGGCCCCGAGCTCGCGCAGAGTGTCGACGGTCCCGAGCGCGCTGCGCCCGAACCGGAAGTTCTCCCCCACGACCACTGTCGCCGGGTGCAATGGTGCGAGGACGTGCTCGACGAACTCCTGCGGTGACCAGTCGGCGACGCGTCGCGTGAACTCCACGACGCGCACCTCGTCAGCGCCGGCGTGACGGAGCAGGTCGATCCTCTCGGCGAGGTCGCACAGAAGCTCCGGAGCGGCGTCGGGACGAAGCACGACCATCGGGTGCGGCCAGAACGTCACGGCGACGAGCGGTGCGCCTGGTCTCGTGGCTCGAGCGGCGGCCAGCACCTCGCGATGTCCGAGGTGAACCCCGTCGAAGTTGCCGATCGCCACGACCGTCGGACCACCCGTGATCACTGACCCTCCCCATCGACGAACACAGTCTCGGGAACCGCGGAGTCCCCGGCTGGACGGTACAGGGCCAGCAGTGACCCCGTCGGCCCGATGAGGGCGGTGAGGCCCTCGATCTGGCGCGGGAGCGACCGCCCGTGCGCGACGTCAGCCGCCTCGGCTGCGTTCACGTCGACCGCGTCGAAGCATCGCCTGGCCGCCTGGGCCGATGCCAGCCAGGCGTCCGCGGGGATGCTCGGTACGTCCAGGTCGGGGCCCAGACGCGACTCCTCGACGGTGAACGGGCCGACGCGCGTACGACGCAGCGCCGCCAGGTGCCCACCGACGCCGAGCGCGTTGCCGATGTCGCGCGCGAGCGCCCGGATGTACGTGCCGGACGAGCACTCGACGTCGAGCTCCACATCGACCACGGGTGTCCCGTCGGCCGCCGCGGCTGGTGTCACCGCGCCGACGTCGAGCCGCGTGATCGTGACCCGTCGCGCCGGAAGGTCGACCTCTTCGCCGGAGCGGACCCGCTTGTACGATCGGACGCCGTCGACCTTGATCGCCGAGACCGAGCTGGGAACCTGGTCGATCTCACCGAGGTACGCCGACGCTGCAGCCCGTACGGCCTCCGCATCGATGTCCCGCGCACCGAGCGCCGCGGTGATGGTCCCCTCGGCGTCCTCGGTGATCGTCTCTTGGCCGAGCCGTACGGTCGCAAGGTAGCGCTTGTCATGAAGCGTCAGATGGCCGAGCAGCCGGGTCGCACGACCAACTCCCACGACGAGGACGCCGGTCGCCATCGGGTCGAGCGTGCCGGCGTGGCCGACCTTGCGCGTGCCGGCGAGGCGCCGGACGCGTGCCACGACGCCGTGCGACGTGATGCCTTGCGGCTTGTCGACGACGATCACGCCCGAGATGTCGGTCACTCTTCTTCGTCGTCCGCGGGCTTGCGGTACGGATCTTCCTCACCCGCGTACGTCGCACCGACTGCCCTGGCTGCGACCGTCTGGTCGACCAGGCGAGCCTGCGCGAGCAGCTCCTCCATGTGCGCGGTGACTTCCGGCATCGCATCGGCCATGAACGAGATGGTGGGTGCGAACTTCAGTCCGAGCTTGCGTGACACGAAGGTACGGATCTGACCTCGGGCGGCGTCGAGCGCCGCTGCGGTGTCCGTGCGCTCCGCCTCGCTGCCGAGCACCGTGTAGAACAGCGTGCAGTCGTGGCTGTCCTTGCTGAGCCGTACGTCGGTGATCGTCACGAAGCCGAGGCGCGGGTCCTTGATCCGCTTCTCCAGCATCTCCGCGGCGATGTGCTTGATCTGCT
>JADGPB010000354.1 GCA_017882655.1 Propionibacteriales bacterium | reverse complement strand
TCCGCGAACCAGTTGGTGAAGCTGGTCGTCACGACCAATCAGCAGGCAGATACGGTCATCAACACCGACCCTGTGCCCAACACGGTCGCTGACCGTTCTAAGCAGGTCACCATCTATATGGCGACGGCACCGTCGTCGCCTCCGTCATCTAGTGGCGGCCCGAGCTCCCCGAGCGCGTCCAAGTCATAGTCCTAGTGGACCTGTCCGAAGTTCCCTGACGGTTGGCGTGCCCCGGGCACGCACCTCGCGGCATTGCCGATGCTCGTCAGACGACCGGTATGCCTACGCTCCAGCACCTTGCGATGCACGCACCCGGACCATGCCAACCGTGAAGGGACTTCGGCGACGCGCCACTAGGTCCCGGCGTGGACCGTGCGGCCGGTGGCCGTCTGTCCGGGCGAGAATGAGCGCATGACGCGGATCCTGGTGGTCGACAACTACGACTCGTTCGTCTACAACCTCGTCCAGTACCTGGGCCAGCTCGGCGCCGAGGTCGAGGTCTGGCGCAACGACGACGCGAGGTTCGCTGGCGAGGACTGGGTGTCAGGCTTCGACGGGATCCTGCTGTCGCCAGGGCCGGGAACGCCTGAGCGTGCGGGTGTGTGCATCGAGCTGGTCCGCAGGTACGGCGGGAAGCTGCCGATCTTCGGCGTCTGCCTCGGGCTCCAGTCCATGGGCGTGGCGTACGGCGGCGTGGTCGATCGCGCGCCCGAGCTGCGGCACGGCAAGACGTCAGAGGTCTTCCACAACGGCACAGGGGTCTTCGCGGGCCTGCCATCGCCCCTGCGGGCCACCCGGTACCACTCGCTCGCGATCCTCCCCGAGTCGATGCCCGGAGACCTCGACGTGACGGCCTGGACCGCTGACGGCGTGATCATGGGCGTACGGCACAAGTGGCTCCCCGTCGAGTCCGTACAGTTCCACCCCGAATCCGTCCTCACTGAGTGGGGCTACCAGATGCTCGCCACCTGGCTCGCCGAGTGCGGAGACACGGAGGCGGTAGAACGCGGCCGCGGCCTGGCCCCGCTGATGGCGGTGAAGTAGCCAGGTTCCCCCGAGGCCGCCGCGGCCGCCGGGGTCGCCGGTTCATCATGTTAAGTAGGTGATTCGTATGTTCACATGGCCAATCCGCCATGAGAACCTCCTATTCGCCTACTTAACATGATGAACCGGCGGGAACCCGGCGAGGTCCCGGCACCCGGCGAGCTACTTCGGCTGGGGCCTTGCGTAGCCGAGCTCGATGGCGCCTGTGTATGCGGCGAGGGTGGCCTCGGTCATGCGCCTCTGGGAGTAGCCCAGGCCGTACCGGTCGGTGTACTGACGGTAGGCCTGCAGGTACGTGGAGCTCTCGAGCGCCTGCTCGATCGCCTTCTGGTTGCCGATGGCGACGATGACGTACGGGGGCGCGTACGGGACGCCGTGGAGCAGGACGCTGTTGCCCACGCACTTGATGCCCGTGCGCGACGTGACCCGTTGGCCCTGGATGCTCATCGCCTCGGCACCGCCCTGCCACATGGCGTTGACGACGGCCTGTATGTCCTGCTGGTGGACGATCAGGAGCTCCTCGGCGACGCCGGCGGGCTTCACGTTCGCCGGGGCGTCGGTGAGCGTGACCGAGACGGCCGGGCCTTTCACGGCGGTGAGACCGGCGGCGGCGGCGGCAGCCGAGGTGTCAGCGACGGCGCCACCCTGCTGGCTGGACAGCTTGTCGACCTCGGTGCGCAGGTCGCCGACCTGTTTGGCGAGGTCCACGTTGCGCGCGGCCTGAGCCCGTACGAGCTCGATCAGGTCGGTGTTGCGGTTCGGTCGCAGGTCCTGGCCTCGGGCGGCGACGGCGGCCGACGACATCATGAATCCCGCGATGGCAAGCACAAGGACGGTGACGAGCCTGCTGGCGGCGGTCCGGCGGGCGTCCCTTGCCTTCACCAGCGCCCGCACCACGGCTCGCCGTAGGGCGGCTGCGGGACGGCGGGACATGGCTCTCCTCGCGGGGGCGTACGGACTCGCTGAGACCGCCGATGCTGCTCGGCGGCGCGGCATTGACTACCCTAGTGCGGACAGGAAGAGAGGTGCGGCGTGCCGGAGTCCAAGACACGGAAGGTTGCCGAGGAGAAGAAGAAGCTCAAGCGAGCTCAGAATCTCGTCGAAGACCGGCAGGTCAAGCAGCGTCGCACGATCATGCCCGGCCAGCGCGCCTGGGTCCCGCCGTTGTTCATCACGGTCGGTCTCCTGGGAGTCGCGTGGCTGGTGGTGTACTACATCGCGGGGGGCATGGTCCCCATCATGAAGAACTGGGGCAACTGGAACATCCTCATCGCCATGGCCCTGATCGCAGCCGCGTTCAGCCTCGCAACCCTCTGGAAGTAGGACTCATGCCCATGCCCTGGGTTGCGCGCAGCCTCAACGACGAGGAACGCGCCCAGATTGTCGCCGACCCCACTGGCGCCACGAAGCTGGCAGCGGTCCCCGGCAAGGACCACATCGAGCTCAAGACGACCTGGCACGGCCTGAAGTGGCTCCTCGCCGCCGGCGAGGACATCCCCAGCGGCGCGGAGGACTCGATCCTCGGCGGTACGGAGCTGGCGAGCCAGCCCGGTCACCCCGTACGGCTCATCGACGCCACCGCCGTCGCGAGGATCGCCAGAGCTCTCGATCCGGTTACCGCCGACGACGTACGCGACGCCTTCGACATCGACCAGATGCTCGACGCCAGCGTCTACCCGCCCATCTGGGGCGACCCCGACGTCCTCGAGAAGAAGGTCGTCCCGGCCTTCGAGAAGCTCCGCAAGTTCTACCTCCAGTCCGCCGCCGACAAGCGAGCCGTACTGATCGTCGTCGGCTGAGCGGTGCCTCGGCGCCGTACGGTCTGGGTCAGCCGCGATCTCTGGTTGTTGCTGCCCGGTTCCTTCGTCGTCTTCGCGTTTCTTGCCTTCCACTTTCTGGCTCCCATAGAGCTGTCGATCAGGATCGCGTTGTCGGTTCTGGGCCTTGCCCTTCTTGCTGTGGGGTTGCTGACCGTACGCAGCATGGTGCTCGTTATCGAGGACGAGCGCTTCTGGTTGGACGGTAGGTGGCGAAGCGTGGACGAGGTCAGCTCCGTCACGTTGAGGTGGGACCAATGGCCGGGGGGCAGGCAGCTATGGCGTAGATCCTTCATCGTGCTCGTCTTCTTCGACAACACCACGTTCAGCCCCGTGCTCCGGTACACGAGGTCAGCGGCCATCCGAGACGGCCAGCAGCTCGCTCGTCAGCTCGGCGTGTCGTTCAGCGCTTGATGGCCGCTGGGATCGGGTTGGTGGATGAGTCAGCCCTCGAGTACGACCTCGTCGACGGTCGCCGTCGTGAGGCGTAGCTCGACGGGGACCTCGTCGCCGGTGGCGGGGATTCCGCGGGAACCCGATACGTACACCATCGAGGCCTGCATGTGCGGGGGCTCGACGAACCAGCGCTTCTTGCCGGCGATCGTGAACGGGCTTCGGGCCCAGCCGAGGGCCTCGACGGAGCCGTTCACTGCGGAGATCATGCGCTGGCGC
>JADGPB010000353.1 GCA_017882655.1 Propionibacteriales bacterium | reverse complement strand
CCGCGGCCGGTGGCGGCAAGACCACTCCCCGCGATACCTCCATAGCTGCCCTGGCCTGTCGGCAGCACCACGCAGTCAAGTGCAGACCCGCCTACGACGCGGTACTCAAGATGCTGTCAGGTGAACGTGAACGTGAACGTTAGCGGCAAGCAATCAGCAGCGGGCGAGCGGGCGTCTGAATTGGTCAGGGCTCGTCAGGCGCGACGCTGCGTCAGTCGCCGCGAGCGGCTTGGAGAAGCCGCTCGGTGTAGGTTACGCAGAGAGTCGCAATCTGCTCATCCGGGACGGCAAGCCGCAGGGCTCTTTGCGCCATGCGGACGCCCTCGCCAGCCCGGCGCCCGAACAGTTCGTTCAGGTACTCCAGGGCATCGGTTGTGGCCTCCCCGGCAACGGGATGTGTGCGTAGCTGCGCGAGGGTGGCGCCGGCCTCACGCGGCGACGATGTCTGCATCATGCTCACAACGTCAGAAGCGTCCTTGTCTTTCAGGCGATCCGCGCGTCCACCCGCGGATCGGTCGTGAATCTTGTGCGCTTTGGCAACCAGCAGTGCAGCGACTCCAGCGACTTCGACGTCGATGCTGCGATCGTCTCGCGGATCGAGTGCCGCGACTGTCATGGTGTCGTGGTCGACCAGGACTGCTTCGAGGCCGACGGAGCGGCGAGCAGCCCTGTTCCCGTGTGGTCCCAGGCGGGCGCCACGGTGGCGACCGCCTGTAGCCGCCGCCTCGGGAACGATGAGGTCGACCGGGACGATGACTTGCTCGCCGCTAACTTCTGTGGTTGCGATCCACACCCCCGGCTGGGTGCTGTCGCTGCCCTGCGGCAACAAATGGAACCCCGCCTGCTGCATGGACGCCTCCAGCTCCGGGTCGTCGCCGAGAAGCGTCGGATCAAGAGCGAGATCACCATCTGTCGTGTACGGCGCGATGGCGATGTCGGTGAGGCCGGCGCGCAGATAGACGGCCTGTGCCCCCGCGATAATGGTCGCCTTGCCGTGCGGTGCCAGCGCAAAGAGCGCGTCGAGAAGCACGCTCCGCGCAGCGATGTAGAGAGGGTCGAAGTCAGTCGGATTGGACGGTTGCACTCCGGTCTGGTCCGTCACACTCGCACCTCATCGCAGAGTGCGGAGAGAGCCGGCAGTCGCCAGGCTTCCGTTTTGTCTGTCATCCACTGGACCAGCGCATCGCCCTCCGCGGGCATCCGACCGTTGCCAGTCAGGCAATCAATGGCCGTTTGGGACGGGGCAACGTACGTGATACGCCCGTCCTTCGATGTCCTTTCCCACACCACAGGGTCGAAGGGCTGCAGAAGAACCACGTTGGCTCCCTGGTCCGTCGGCAGTAGATCAAGAGCATCCGCGATGACGGCCGGGTCGTCGCAATAGGCCGTGAGCAATGCAGGTCCAGCAACGGCAGCAAGCCGAACCGCGGCAAAGGAGCCGGTGACCGCGAATCGCTCTTCCAGGATCGCAAGACGCGGCAGAGTCGCGCTGACACCAGCGGGGACCAGATAGCTTGTGGCTCGGTTCGACTTGAAGACGTCGTACGCCCCCGCCCACCGGCGGAGGAGGCCGCCGATGTCCACCGACTCGACGCGTCCGCGCGCGTTACGTTCGACGAGTGCTTCGTCGTCGAGCGGGTCAAGGAGGCGGGACACGTACCCCGGGCTGAGGTCCGCAGCTTCCGCAAGATCGCGAACGCCATACGGCGGAGACACGTCGACCAGCATCCGAACGAGCCGCCCCGCCTTGGGACCCTGGATCCGAGCCTTGGAACGGGGGGCCGGAGAGGGGTCTTTGGAGGCCCCCTGGGTCTCGATGATCACCGTCGGGTTGTCCAGTCTCAGGAGGGCATTCCCGGTGAGGTCCAGGTAGTTGATCCCCTCCTTGCGTAGCAACTCCTGGGTCCGCTGGCTCAGCCAAGGCGAGACCACCAGGATCGGTACGTTGCCCGCCAGCGTGCGGAACACCCGTCCCAGGCTTCCTTGAAGGCGGTCGACGTCGCGGGGACCGAAGGCGCGTTTGGCCTCAACGGCGATCGTCACGTAGGCGCCGCTGGGTCCACGGAGGTCGAGGGCGGCCTCGGCACGGCCCCCCGAACGTTCCCGTAGCTCCACACGACTAACGGGGCTTCGCCCCAGCCCGACGAGCGGTGTGGTGGCTGCGCGGCGGTCGTAGGCTCCGGTCGCGGGTCACACGGAGAGCATGCTCTCCGTCATTTGGCCGCTCTTGGCGGTGGGGTGGCCCGAAGGCCGATCCACGACCGGAGCCCAAGATGACGGTAGCCCGCAGCGTCGCTGATGTCCTCGATGATCACGTGACCCTTGAGGTTGAGTGCCTGGATCGGATGTTCCTGAACGTCTACCAGCCCAGGTTGCAGCACGTGGGTGGGGTGGTGTCGTTCTTCCGCGGCCATCGCGGTGCTGCGTTCGCGTCGTCGGCGTTGATGGACCCGATCAGCAAGGCCTTCGTCGGAGCCCTTCACCGGTACTGCCAGGACCATCAGGTCCCGCTGGTCGACTTCGTGCGCGGTCAGCGCAAGGACGACCTCGCCCACGAGTACCTCGCAGAGTTCGAGGCTGCAGGCGGCACGGAGGGGGTGTTGTTCATCGGCCGGGCGCAGGAGAAGACCCGGGTGTTCCGGACCGAGAAGCGCCGCAACCCGATCACGGGCGCGTCCTACCCGTGGATCGTGAGCGGCACCGGGATCGTCAACCAGTTCTACGTGTATGCCGTCGATGCTGACTTCGGGCCGTTCTTCTTGAAGTTCAGCTCCTACTTCCCCTACAACGCCAAGCTCTGCATCAACGGCAACGAGTGGGCCAAGCGGCAAGCCACCAAGGCCGGGATCGCCTTCACCGCCCTGGACAACGGGTTCGCCAGTTGCGAGGACCCCCGTCGGTTGCAAGCGATCTGCCGTCGCCTGACGGCCGCGAAGATCGACGCGCTGCTCCGCAAGTGGCTGGCCCTGCTGCCACACCCGTTCACCCGAGCCGACCGGATCGCGGGCTACCGCTACGACATCTCGATGCTGCAAGTCGAGTGCTCCCTGACCCAGATGCTCGACCGATCAGTTTCGGGCCGGGTGCTGTTCGAGGAGGTCCTGCGCGAGAACCTCGACATCGGCCGGCCGGACAAGATCGGGCTGGTCTTCGACCGCAAGATCGTGCGCCGCGGACCCACGGCAACGCCAGGGCGGTTCCGCACCCGGGTGTTGACCGAAGGAGTCACCCCGAGCCTGCACGTGGACTACAAGCACAACAAGATCAAGCAGTACCACAAGGAAGGACGCGCACTACGCACTGAGACGACCATCAACGACAGCCGTGACTTCAGCATCGGGAAGCGGTTGTGCAACCTGCCCGAACTGGCGCAGGTCGGCTTCTCCGCCAACAGACGTCTTCTGGACGTCGAACGTCTCAGCAGCGACCCGACCATCGGCGACGACGCCTTCAGGGCTGTCGCTGATCCGATCGTGGTCGAAGGTCAGCGCGCGTCTGCTCTGCCGTTCGACTCGGTCCGCACCCAGGCGCTGCTGTCAGCCCTGG
>JADGPB010000352.1 GCA_017882655.1 Propionibacteriales bacterium | reverse complement strand
GGCTGACCTTCGATGGCCTCCTGGATCGCGCGTACGGTCTCGTCGTCGAGGTCGATCCCGAGGATCCGCGCGTGGCGTGTGAGCTGGAGCACGATGCGCTCCACGTCGGGTCGATTGCCCGCGCGGTGCTCGGTACGCAGCCGGAGCCGCATGAGGATCTCGTCGCCCGGCGCGGCCACGAGCGCCCTGCCGGCAGCCCAGCGCGCGAGGTCGATGTCACCGTCCGCGAGCGCGGCATCGCCTACCCTCGCGCCGATGTCGCGGATCGTGCTGACCATGTCCGCACGGAGCTCCTCAGCCCAGTGCCACTGCCCCGGCGCGGCGTCGGCCAGGGGCGCCCCTCGTACAAGCTTGAGCGCGGACACGAGCGTGGGGACGGGTACGCGGTTGATCCCCGGACTGATCAGCGCACTGAGCCGCTGCCAGTCGGAGCTGACGAGCGGATCCAGGTACAGGCGGCCGGTGTACGCCTCGGGCAGGTACGGGGTGGCGTCCCCAGCCGTACCCAGCCAACCGCGCAGTCGGCTGACGTTCGAGCGCCTTGTCCCCTCGGCGACCAGCAACGCCGCGGCCATCTGGCTGGCCGTGGCACCGGGGTGCTCCACCATCCACGCGCAGTACTCGATGCACGAGCGCTCCGCCCTCACCGGCGGCGGTCCCGCTGCGCCGAGCAGCTGGATCGGGCCGAGGAGCATGAGTGTCGGGTGGGAGAAGTCAGTGACTCCCGGACTGTCGTCGCCCACGTCGACGACCTCCTTCATGGATCCAGCGAGGGTCGGGAATGAGAGGACGTTGTCGGGCTTGCCCTCGAAGTCGTACCAGGGCGCTGGCACGGTGTGGCTGCTGCCCGACGTACCGAGCAGCTTCACCACCCCGGTGACACCGACAGCGGAGAGGGATGCGGGGCGTACGGTCACGTCGTCGGGCTCGAGCAATGCCAGGGCGGCTGTACCGGTGAACCGGGCGCCGAGGCTCGTCGAGGCCGCTGAGTCGGACTCGTCGCGCACGATGATCGCGGAGACAGCGGTGTCCTTCGCGCCGCCCAGCGCCCATTCGAGTCGTCGCATCGACTCGTTGTCGATCGCCCCGAACACGTACACCCGGGGCCACCATGCGCCGTGCGCGTCGTCGTCGAGCCGGGCTTCGCGGAGGCCCCAGCCGGACGCCTCCAGCTGCGCCCGCTGTTGCGCGACCGTCGCGACGAGCTCGTCGATCGCGGCCCGCGCCGTGGGGACGCACACGATCGAATCCAGCGCCGCGGCCGCGAGCGCGTCCCCGATGGGACCGACCGCGACGATCGTCGCCCCCTCGGTGTCACCGCCCGCGCCCGTCCCGCAGGCGAGCTCCAGCGCCCACGCACAGGCCGTACCCCACGTCGTCTCCTCGTCACCCAGGTCGAGGGTGACCAGCCGGTGGGTCTCGAGATCCAGCAATACCGGGCCTTCGGACGTGAATCCTGCGGTCACCGTGGCCCAGGCGGTGTCGATGACGGCATGGCGCGGTCGGTACAGAACTGCCCGCGCCGCATCCACCGACGGTTCCGGTTCCTGGATCGGGGTGGCCGTGAAACCGACGACCGCGAGCGCCGACTCGACAGCCATCGTGGTGGCTGGCGGGAACAGGATCCGTCGGTTGAGCGGCCGCAGCGCCAGCTGTACGTCGCGACGGCGACGGATCGTACGGACGACGGCGGCGGCAAGCCCCGCCCCGACGGTACCGACCACACCGAGCGCCAGCGCCTGCGAGGCCGAAAGGCTCTCAGCGGCGGCCGCGTCGAGCTCGTCGACGGCAGACTCGGCCGGTACGGTCTCAGCCGAAGCGGTCTCGGTGGGCTGTACCGGGACCACCCGGCTGGCCACCCCTGGCTCATCGGGCAGCACCGGATGTACGGAAGGTGGCGCGGTCGCTTCGGTCTTCACGGTCGCCGCAGGTGCCTGGGCGGCTGGTCCCGCTCCTGGCAGCTTGAGGCGCCAGCTCTTGTAGATCAGGTTGGGGTCCTTGATGAGGTCCCGGTTGATCGCGAAGATCTCGGGCCACCGGTCCCCGTCGCCGAGGTAGCGGGCCGCCAGCTTCGACAGGGAGTCGCCGCGCGCCACGATGATCACGCTGGTGCCGTCGGGCGAGGCGACCCCGGGGATGACGAGGCGCCAGCCGACTTCAAGCGCGTCCGGATCCGAGATGAGATCAGGGTTGGCATCGGCGATCCGCGGCCACTGGCGGGCGTCGCCGTAGTAGCGGGTCGCGAGGCTCCGCACGTCCTCTCCGGGCTGGACGACGTACAGCGACGCCACAGGCATCGGTTCGGTCGCGATCCGCGATGACGGCACCATCGTGCCGGTTGTCGTGACCACCGCCGGCCCGCGATCGAGCGCCACCGCTTGCACGGGCACGACGTCGCGCGGCACCGTCACCCCGACCGGCTGCGCCACCGCCGGCGGAGCGATCCGGGGAAGCCCGAGCCCCAGCACCGTCGTCGCCGCGGTCACGACCAGCCCACGGACGAGCAGCCGCGGCAGGTCCAGGCCTGGAAGCGACAGCGGCCGGTGGGGCCTCCGCGTACGTTCCGCTCGCAGTCTGTCGATCACTTCGACGATCTCGACCACGATCGAGACGGCCAGTACCAGCCAGGCCACCCAGCCGACCAGGGATAGGAATCCGAGCATCAGCCGGCCGTCGTCGGGAACCGTGAACGCATGCGCCCAGTCGATGCCGCCGAGCAGCCCGACCCTGCCCCATGAGTACAGAGCCCAGGGGGCCCCGACGAGCAGCGCGAGGAGACCGGCGGCGGCGGCGATGCCGGGGAGCAACCGTCTCATCGCGGGCACGCTCGCGCTCGACCGGGGACGCTCAACACAGATGTCGTGACCTGCGACATGGTGACCTCGTGGGGTGGCTGGGGGTGGTGCCTGTGTGCACCATTCCTAGACCGCCACGATGGCCGTTCGCAAGTGACCCTGTGCATAACTTCGGAGTGCCCGCTGGATGTACGCCCTCGAGTGGGACAAGGTTGACTCCTGAGAGGAGGCGTCGTGGTGTGGGTTGGCCTCGCGGTCGTGGCTGGCGCCCTCGTCGGCGCGCTCGTCCGATGGCGCGTGCGGCGGCTCACGCATCGCCGTCCCGAAGAGTCCTCGAGCTCGACACCGGCTGCCTGGTGGCTGATTCCCCTAGTGGCAGCTGGTTGGGGCTGGCTGACCTGGAGGCTCCTGGACGCCACGTGGCCGATCCTGGCGCTGTGGCTCCCCCTCTCCGCGGCACTGGCATGGCTGGCCGCGGTCGACCTCGACGTCGCGCGACTGCCCGACCGCATCCTCGTACCCGCCGCGATCTGGACCGCCCTCGGAGTCGGCGTGACCATGTGGACAACCAGTCCTCTGGCCGGGATCGGCGCGATCCTGGCGGCGGCGCTCTGCGGAGGAGGCTTCTGGATCCTGCACCTTGTGGGTGGCGGCACGCTCGGTTTCGGCGACGTGAAGCTGGCGGCCGTCATCGGAGCGGCGACCGCACTGGTGTCCTGGCCCGCCGTGCTGTACGCGTTGGTCGCTGGTTGCGTCC
>JADGPB010000351.1 GCA_017882655.1 Propionibacteriales bacterium | reverse complement strand
GAGGAACGGCAGCGTCGACTGGCTCTGCCTGCCCCGGTACGACTCCCCGTCGGTCTTCGGAGCCCTGCTCGGCGACCAGGAGCACGGGCACTGGTCGATCGCGCCATCCGACGCCGAGGCCGCCGCGACCCGGCACTACGTGGATGGCACGTTCGTGCTGGTCACGCACTGGGTGACGGATGCCGGAGAGCTGGAAGTCGTCGACTTCATGCCCCACGGCGACCACCTCTCCAACATCGTGCGGCGCCTCCGATGCGTACGCGGACAGGTCGAGGTGGTCGAGGAGTTCCGGATGCGCTTCGGCTACGCCAGCGCCCTTCCATGGGTCCGGCGCGTCGAGGAGGGTGCTGCCGTGGCCCTCGTGGCCGTCGCCGGTCCGGACGGGCTCGTGCGACGCGGACCAGCGCTCGAAGCGGGCGAGCGACATCACGCGGCGACGTATGTGATCCACGAAGGCGAGACCGTCGACGTGTCCCTGACGTGGTTCCAGTCCCATCGCGACGCGCCCGGCCCGATCGACGCCGACGCCGCCTACCAGGAGACGATCCGCTGGTGGCGCGACTGGGCATCGCGATACAGCCACCAGGGTCCGTACTACGACCACGTCATGCGGTCGCTGCTCGTTCTGCGCGCCCTCACCGACGAGGAGACGGGCGGGATCGTGGCCGCGGCGACGACCAGCCTGCCCGAGCAGTTCGGGGGACAGCGCAACTGGGACTACCGCTACGTCTGGCTGCGTGACGCGGCGCTGACGCTCAGCGCGTTCCTCACCCACAGCTACGTCGACGAAGCCCAGAACTGGCGCAACTGGTTGTTGCGCGCCATCGCCGGCGATCCCGCGGACATCCAGACCATGTACGGACTCGCGGGCGAGCGGTACCTTCCGGAACGCGAGCTGTCGTCGCTACCGGGGTACCAGGGCGCTTCGCCGGTGCGCGTGGGGAATGCCGCGGTCGACCAGTTCCAAGGCGATGTCATCGGCGAGGTCATGGTCGCGCTCCACGAAGCCCGGGAGGCCGGCGTCACCGAGGATGCCTTCTCGTGGCCGCTGCAGCGGGCGCTCATGAGTTTCGTCGAGGAGCACTGGGACGACGTCGACCGCGGCATCTGGGAGATCCGCGGCGAGCCGAGAGCGTTCACCCATTCCCGGGTCATGATGTGGGCCGCGCTGGATCGCGCGGTCCGGGCCGTCCGTGAGCACGGACTGGACGGACCTGTCGAGCGCTGGGAGGCCCTGCGGGACCGGATCCGGGACGAGATCGAGGCGAAGGGGTTCGACGCGTCACGCAACTCGTACGTCCAGTCGTACGGCTCCACCGCAGTCGACGCGTCGCTGCTGCACCTGCCACAGGTCGGCTACTGCGAGCCAGACGACCCCCGGATGCTCGGTACCGTCGCCGCCATCGAGCACGACCTCCTCCACGACGGTCTGCTGATGCGGTACCGGATCGGCGACGGCAACGCGCTCGACGACTTCCCGCCCGGCGAGCACCCCTTCCTCGCCTGCTCGTTCTGGCTGGTCGAGCAGTACGCACGCTGCGGCCGCCTCGCCGACGCCCGAACGCTCATGGACCGGCTGGTGGGCCTCACCAACGACGTGGGCCTGCTCTCGGAGGAGTACGACACCACGGCGGCCCGGCACGCCGGCAACACGCCTCAGGCGCTCACCCATCTCGCGATGGTCCAGGCCGCCGACTGGATCGCCCGCGCGTCAGGATGATGCGGGCGGCTGCTCCGGACGGTCGATGAGCCGCTTCCAGGTGCCATCCGGCTGACGCCGGACGACCTGCACTCGCGTGCCCCTGCCGTCCCGGGATGGGGTCGCGGTGAGAGCGATGTCGCCGGCGAAGAGTGTGGGCAAGGGCTCCTCGTGCTCGAACTTCGGCTGACCAGTGAACCCCCCGGCCATCAGCTCGCGGATCGCCGCGCGACCCGTCGTGAGGGTGCCGGGCGGAAACGCCATGACTGCGTCCTCCTCGTACAGGTCGGCGACACCGTCGGCATCCCCGGCATTGGCGCGGTCGACGAACAACCGGGTGATCTCTTCGGGCGTGCGAGCACCGTCGTACGGCATGGGCGATCCTTCCTCGAGCTTCATTGCTGTCAACCTATGCGCGCCACCCTGAGCCCAATCCGCATGCGTGAGGCAGAATCGGGCCCATGACCCGACCCATTGCCCTCGTCACCGGCGCGTCCTCCGGTATCGGCGCTGCCACCGCCCGCCACCTCGCCGCCGACTACGACGTGGTCGTCGCGGCTCGCCGCACCGACCGGATCCAGGAGCTGGCCGACGAGATCGGCGGACGAGCGGTCGCCTGTGACATCACCGACGCGGCACAGGTCGCCGCGCTCGCCGAGGCGATCGGCGACCGGCTCGACCTGCTGGTCAACAACGCCGGCGGAGCGCTGGGGCAGGAGCCCGTGGCCGACGCGGACATCGACGCGTGGATCGGGATGTACGACAAGAACGTCATCGGCACCGTACGTGTCACGAAAGCCCTTCTCCCTGCGCTCCGTGCGGCCGAGGGCACCATCATCTTCGTCACGAGCGTGGCCGCCGACGGGCCGTACGAGGGTGGCGCCGGCTACTGCGGCGCGAAGGCCGCGGAGCGGATGATCGCGGGCTCGATGCGGCTCGAGCTGGTCGGGGAGCCGGTCAGGATCTGCGAGGTCGTACCCGGCATGGTCATGACCGAGGAGTTCTCGCTCACCCGGTACGGCGGCGACGCACAACGTGCGGCGAACGTCTACCAGGGCGTGCCCGGCCCGTTGGTCGCCGACGACATCGCCGAGACGATCGCGTGGATCGCCAGCCGTCCCCACCACGTCAACATCGACCGCATCGTCGTACGCCCGCTCGCCCAGGCCGCCCAGCACAAGGTCTACCGGGTCTCCTGAATGGACACGATTCGGTCGGTGTCTCAGGTCACTGACAGGATGGCCACGTGCGTTTCGTTGTGATCCGTCATGGACAGTCCACCAACAACCTCCTCTGGGAGACGACCGGCAGCGAGTCGGGACGCCACCCCGACACCCCGCTCACCGAGACCGGCCACAAGCAGGCCGAGCTGGTCGCCGAGCGCCTCACGGCAGTACTGCCGTGGCGCGTCGACGCCCTCTACAGCAGCCTGATGGCCCGCGCCGTACAGACCGCTGCCCCGATCGCGGCCGCACTGGGCCTGCCCCTGATCGGGCGGACGGACATGTTCGAGGTCGGGGGCCCCTTCGAGCTCGACCTGACGACCGGCGAGCGGCTCCCCTATCCAGGTGCATCCGCCGACGAGCTGCGCACGATCTCGGACCGGATCGTCCTGCCCGACGGCGCCACGGACAACGGCTGGTGGCGGGGTCCGGTCGAGAACGACACCGACGGCCCGGCGACGCGTGCGCATCGCCTCGTCGCCGACATCCGCGCGAAGCACCACGACAACACCACCGTGGCGTTCGTCAGCCACGGCTACTTCTCGCAGTTCCTGTTCCGTGAGTTCCTCGGCATCGAGCAGATGCCAGGTTGGATCGAGATCCACAACACGGCCCTGACGATGTACGAGGATGCGCCCGAGTTCCAGAGCTGCCGCGC
>JADGPB010000350.1 GCA_017882655.1 Propionibacteriales bacterium | reverse complement strand
AGGGCCATCACGCGGCCACGCATCGTCGGGTCGCTCGTGACCTGCACGGTCGAGTTCGACGTGGTCAGGGCGGTCATGCTCGCCAGCCCGGACGGGATGAGGATCAGCGCGAACAGCCAGTACGAGGGCGCGAGGGCCATAAGCAACGTACAGACCGCAACACTGGTCATCGCGATGAGCAGCGTGCGGAGCTTCGGAATGGTACGGCGCGCGTTGAGCAGCGCGCCCGTCAGCGAGCCGACGGCGAGCATCGAGCCGAGCAGACCGTACGCGGTGGCGCCCATATGGAACACGGTCGTCGCCATGAGCGCGTTCGTGACCTGGAAGTTCATCGCGAACATCGTCAGGCAGAAGATCGTCGCCATGATGAGCTGAAGGTCCGGCCGGCCCTTGAGGTACACGATCGCCTCCTTGAGCGCGCCTCCCCCCCGCCGGGGCGCGGCAGGGTGCATCTGGGAGCCGTTGAGCGAGATAAGTGCGATGAGCACCGCGAAGAACGACACGGAGTTGATGAGCATCCCGACGCCCACGCTCCAGCGCGCGATGATGATGCCGCCGAGCGCCGGGCCCACCAGCCGGCCGATGTTGAACGACGCCGAGTTGAGGCTCACCGCGTTCATGATGAGTTCCGGAGGCACCATCTCCGAGGCGAGCGTCATCCTTGCCGGACCGTCGAACGCCGCCGCGACTCCTTGGACCCCAGCGAGCCCATACACCTCCCACAAGGTCACATGCCCGCTCATCGTGAGCAGCGCCAGCGACAGCGAGGTGAGCAGCATCATCGACTGCGTGACCAGCATGGTGCGGCGCTTGGGGAAGCGGTCGGCGACCATGCCCGTCCAGGGGGACAGCAGCGGTACCCAGATGAACTGGACGGTCGTGATGAACCCGAGCGCGAACGCGGAGTTGTGGGTGAGGATGACGAGTACGAGCCAGTCCTGGGCGACTCGCGAGACCCAGGTGCCGATGTTCGACACCAGCGCGCCGGAGAAGTACTTGCGGTAATTGGGGACCCGAAGAGAGGCGAACATCGCTCCCTTCGCGTGTGCCACCTTCGTCATCACCCCGCGGCGACGCTACACCTCGAACAAAGCCGTCCGTCCGCCGACGGTTCACCCAGTGGTCATCAGGGGGCATCCAGATCGAGGCTGGATGAGGACGATGCCACCTGCGCTCTAGGAAGGGCGCCCACGCCCATCCGCATCGGCACGAAGTCCGGCGTCGCCCTGGTGCCCGTCATCGATGCGATGAGCGCCAGCTGGGTCTGGAAGTGATGAGAAGCGTGCCATGCGCGTGCTCGCTGAACCCCTCTTGACGCGACCCTGTGTGGTGGACCCGCTCGTCGGGTGGTCGACGCCGACGGGCGTCGCGGGACGGAGAGGGTGCCGTGAGCGATCAGTGTGGCCAGGACGGTGGACGACCGGACTTCTCGCCCCCGGAGCTGCGCGGGCCGGTGCTGCCGACTCCGTACAGCCCTCCAGCACCGGCTGAGCCACCCTATGTGGAGCCAGGACGTCCGCGCATGACCATGAAGACCGGCGCGGCCCTGGTGGCCGGAGTGGTCGCGATCCTGCTCGTCAGCGGCGCTGTCACGGTCTGGGCCAGCAGCTCGCGTCCTCAGTCGGCGATGCCCGCTGCCTGGACGGCGGAGCCCAGCGCCGCCGCCACCGTGGCCCAGCACCCGACGGCGCCCGTGGCCACCGGTAATCGCGCCTCATCCTCGACCACCGCATCGACCACCGCGCTTGCGACCTCGTCCGGGACAGCGGCGAAGTCCACCTCATCCGCTCCGCAGGCGTCGACCACCACCAAGATCACCACGACGAGTGGAACGCTTCCGTCGTGCTCGGGCGGCCAGACCGTGTCGACGTCCGTGTTCAGCCTCAAGGTCCCCGTGGGCTGGAAGTGCTACGAGCAGACGGGCGCCATCATCGGGATGTACAACGACGAGATGGACATCATCCAGGTCACCGTGAGCCCGTCCAAGGACGTGGTCACCGCCTGCGGCGCCTACCTCGCGACGCAGTCCACCACCAGTGTCGTCGCGCAGCCCGACACGGTCTGGGGCGGCAAGACGGCCAAGACGGCCAAGATCACGGACTCCATCCTGACGGCGCAGGCCCGATGTGCCGAGTCGAAGGGCACCATCTACTTGATGGTCGGCGCAACTGCCAAGGGCAACCTCGACAACGTCGTGGCCGCCATGAGCTCCATCAGCTCGGCGTGGGTGTGGAAGTGACGAAGGCCGAGCTGGGTCTGGAAGTAGGCGACTCAGATCAGCAGGTCCGCGACCGCCTCGGCGTTGACACGGCCGGCGCCATGCGCGTAGACGATCCTCTCGGCGACGGGAGCCGCTGCCGCGAGACCGGTGTGGACGACGATGGTGTCTGGGCGGGCTGCGAGTAGCGCCGCCAGCGCCTCCCCTTCAGCGGCGTCGGCGAGCGGCTCGCGGACGACAGCGACCACCGGTTCGCGGGCGGCGATGGCCTCGTGAGGGCCGCGGACGAGTTTCGCCAGCGCGCCTCGCCGCTCGAGGGCTTCGGCCAGCGCCAGCGGCGCCGCACCCGCAGCGATCGAGACACGATGGCGGAGATCAGCCACGACGACCGGGGGATCGCAGCGGACGAAGCCGCCTGTACGGACGGCGCGCGCCGCGGCCTCGCTGCCGACCGCTTCCAGGGTCGCCAGGATCTCGTCCAGCCCCTCGGCGGGCATCGGCGTACCGGTCAGCGTGAGGTTCCGCTCGTGGGACGTACGCAGCGCATCGGCTGACAGCCGCCCGCTGAGCAGAGCCGCCTCGATGCCTGCGACGGCCGTCTGGAAGTCGGCCTGCGGGTCACGGCCGGTCGGTGAGTCGAGGCAGAGCAGGTCGGCGCCGGCCTCCAGGGCCCGTACAGCCGCCTCGCCCATGTCGTACAGGTCCGCGACCGCGCGCATCCCGAGCGCATCCGTGATGATCGGTCCCTCGATGCCGAGCGCCCGGATCCGTTGCGTCGACCACGAGGACAGGGTCGCGGGGTCAGGGCCGAGGGCCGGTACGACGACGTGCGCAGTCATCACCGAGTCGACGCCACAGGCGAACGGCGCCTCGTCGCGTTCGGCGAGCACGTCGAGTGGCACGTCGAGGACCGGCAACGCGAGGTGACTGTCTGTACGGGTCGCCCCGTGGCCGGGGAAGTGTTTCCCGCACGACCGGACGCCTGACTCGCGCATGCCTGCTGCGAACGCGGCACCGTGCCGGGTGACCACGTCGGGATCGGCGTCGAACGACCGTACGCCGATCACCGGGTTGAGCGGCTCGCTCGCCACGTCGAGGCACGGCGCGATCGTGAGGGTGATGCCGGTATGGGCCAGAAGCTTGCCGTACGCAGCCGCGCAGCGCCTTGTCAGCTCGGGATCGTCGACATCTCCGAGCGCCGCGTTGCCGGGAAGTGACGAACCGGTCCCTTGCTGCAGACGCGTGACGTCGCCCCCCTCTTCATCGCTGGCGACGATGAGGGCGGGCTCGCCCGCGACGCGAACAGCTGCCTGGAACTCGCCGACCAGGAGACGCGTGGTCTCGATGTCGGGCGTGTTCTCG
>JADGPB010000349.1 GCA_017882655.1 Propionibacteriales bacterium | reverse complement strand
AGCAGGCCGCCCACCAGGCCGCCGAAGTGCCCCTGCCAGGAGATCGTGCCGACGTAGAAGAGGGTGTACGCGATGTTGGCGCCCAGCACGATGAGGACCTGCCTGTAGTTGCCCTTGGCCTTGTACGACAGGAGCAGGATCGCGCCCATCAGGCCGAACAGGGCACCGGATGCGCCCACGGTCGAAGCCTCGGGGCTGGTGAGCCACATCACGGTCGCCGACCCGGCGAGACCGGAGATCGCGTACACGGCCAGGAAGCGCACCCGCCCCAGCACTCTCTCGAGGATCGGCCCGATGATGAACAGCGACACCATGTTCACCGCGAGGTGGATGAACGTGAGGTGGGTGAACACCGACGTGACGACCTGCCACCAGGCGCCGCTCGCCACGCCGTCGACCCAGTTGTCTCCGTTCGCGATGCAGGACGCCTTGAGGGCACCCGGGTAGTACGAGGAGGGGTCGTTCGCGGCGAGGCAGACACCGCGCGGCGCGAGCCCGAGGTGGTTACCGAGTGAGCTCCGGCTCGCCGCGAGCCAGATCACGGTGTTGATGATGATCAGCACGATCGAGGTGAGACGCGGATCGCGGCTCGGGTAGCCGCCGTACGGCAGAAGCCCCTGCCGCATCTGACGCGCACCCTCCTTCGTGCACTCGGGGCACTGGAAGCCCACGGCAGCATCGACCATGCAGTTGGGACAGATCGGGCGGTGGCACCGTGTGCACACGACGCCCGCCGCAACCCCCACGTGTCGGTAACACGTCATGGACCCGGGTTCGGTCACGCGAGATCTCCGCGCGATCGAGTGGTCACTGCATCATCGCCGCGCTCAAGAGTCACAGGGCAATCCTGACACGCCCGCACGACGCTCTGGGTGACGCCGTGCTGCCCGACATCGCGGACCAGCGACGCTGTCTCGCATGGCGACATGATGCGGACGTCATGTGGACGCTTTTCACGGCTGAAACACGACCACGTTACGGTGACCGCATGAGCGTCATTCCCGTTGCCGAGGAGTCCGATGTGAACGATCCAAGTATTCACGCCGATGAGACGCCGACCACGGAGACCCGCCAGCTGGGCCCCCACTTCACGCCGACCCACCCCGTCGCGCTGGCGCCAGTGACGACCCCACCACATTCGGTCGACGGTTTCGTGAAGGAGTTCCTCCGGGAGCTCAACGGAAGCCAAGGCGTCGCCTTGGCGGGGTCCACGGTCAACGACCAGTACCTCGCACTGGCCAGGACCGTGCGCCATTACCTCATGGCCCGCTGGCTGGAGACGAAGCGTCACCACCGCCTGGCGAAGTCGAAGACGATCGGCTACCTGTCGGCCGAGTACCTTCTGGGCCGCCAGCTCGGCAACGCCCTCCTGGCCACGGATCTCACCGAGATCGCCGACAAGGCGCTCGCGGGCTGCGGCCTCAACATCGCCACGCTGCGCGCGCAGGAGGTCGAGCCGGGCCTCGGCAACGGCGGCCTCGGCCGTCTCGCCGCGTGCTTCATCGACTCGCTGGCGACGATGAACGTTCCCTGTATCGGGTACGGCATCCGCTACGAGTACGGCATCTTCCGCCAGACCTTCGTCGACGGACGCCAGGTCGAGCAGCCGGACACCTGGCTCTCCCTGGGCGGCCCGTGGGAGTTCCCGCACCCGGAATCGGCCGTGCAGGTCGACTTCGGCGGCCACACGGAGACGTACGACGACATGGGCACGCCACGTACCCGCTGGGTGCCGGCGTGGAACGTGCTGGGCATCCCGTACAACTACATGGTCCCCGGCTACCAGAACGGCCGCGTCAACACGCTCCGCCTGTGGAGCGCCCAGGCGACGAAGGCCTTCGACCTGGAGATCTTCAACGCGGGTGACTACGCCGAGGCCGTACGCGCCCAGACCTTCGCCGAGAACATCACCAAGGTGCTGTACCCCGAGGACTCCACGCCGCAGGGCAAGGAGCTGCGGCTGCAGCAGCAGTACTTCTTCGTCGCCTGCTCGATCCGCGACTTCATCGAGCAGATGCTCGAGGAGGACTTCGACCTCCACGACCTGCCCAAGCGGATCATCTTCCAGCTCAACGACACCCACCCCGTGATCGCCGTGCCCGAGCTGATGAGAATCCTCGTCGACGAGAAGAAGTTCGAGTGGGACGAGGCGTGGGCGATCACCACGCAGTGTTTCGCGTACACCTGCCACACGCTGCTGCCCGAGGCGCTGGAGACGTGGTCGGTGGAGCTGCTCGGCCGACTGCTGCCGCGCCACCTCGAGATCATCTACAAGATCAACGACAACTTCCTCGCCGAGGTCCGCGCCGAGTTCCCGGACGACGCGCTCCGCGCTCGCCGGATGTCGATCGTCACCGATTACCCGCAGCGCTCCGTACGGATGGCGTACCTCGCCACGGTCGCCGCGACCAAGGTCAACGGCGTCGCCGCGCTCCAGTCGGAGCTGCTCGCCGAGAAGGTCCTGCCCGACTTCTCCACGTACTGGCCGGACAAGTTCACCAACGTCACCAACGGCGTCACGCCCCGGCGGTTCATCCGCCTCGCGAATCCCTCGCTGAGCGAAGTCATCACCGACGCGCTCGGCCCTGGCTGGGTCACGGATCTCGAGCGGCTCGAGGAGCTCGAGCCGTACGCCGAGGACGAGGACTTCCGCAAGGCGTTCCGGGAGTCGAAGGAGACCAACAAGAAGCGGCTGTACAACCTGTTGCGGGCCCGCGACGGCATCGACCTCCCCGAAGGCCACCTGCTCGATGTCATGGTGAAGCGGCTCCACGAGTACAAGCGGCAGAGCCTCAAGCTGCTGCACGTTGTCACCCTGTACGACGGGCTGATCTCCGGCCGTCTCGATCCGGAAACAGTCACACCGCGGACCGTCATCTTCGGCGCGAAGGCCGCCCCCGGCTACAAGATGGCCAAGGAGACGATCTTCCTGATCAACTCCGTCGCCGCGACGATCAACGCCGACAAGAGGGTGGAGGGCCGGCTCAAGATCGCGTTCCCCGCGAACTACAACGTCACCCTCGCCGAGAAGCTCATCCCGGCGGCCGACCTGTCCGAGCAGATCTCGCTCGCCGGCATGGAGGCGTCCGGTACGGGCAACATGAAGTTCGCGCTCAACGGCGCGCTGACGGTCGGTACGGACGACGGCGCGAACATCGAGATCCGCGAGCACGTGGGCGACGAGAACTTCTTCCTGTTCGGCATGACCGAGCCGGAGGTGACGGCGCTCACCGCGGCCGGTTACGAGCCGAGCCACTACTACGAGACGATCCCCGAGCTCAAGAGCGCGATCGACCTCATCTCCTCGGGTGCGTTCTCGGATGGCGACAGGAACGCGTTCGAGCTGGTCGTCTCCAACCTGCTTCACCAGGACCGCTTCATGGCGCTGGCCGACTACAAGGCGTACATGGATGCTCAGGCCCGGGTCGAGGAGGCGTACGCCGACGAGGAGGCTTGGACGCGATCAGCCATCCTCAACGTCGCGCGCAGCGGCTTCTTCTCCTCCGACCGTTCGATGACGGAATACCTCGCCCGTATCTGGGATCGACGCCGATCAGGTCCGGCGGAGAGTTGAGCCACGTCCGACCGCTGACACACACG
>JADGPB010000348.1 GCA_017882655.1 Propionibacteriales bacterium | reverse complement strand
CGAGGGGTCGTTTCGTGACGCGACACGCTGTACCGACCGGGCGCGTCGTGACCTCTCGACGTGAACTGCGGGCCCCCAAAGTTCCGGGGGCAACCTCGGACGCAAGCCCACCACCCGTTCCCCCAACTCGAGGGGTCACGAACCGCACCGGTGAGGAGCATTCCTGGGCGGGTCGTGACCCCTCGGCCGGGGGTGCGCGGAGACTCAGGCCACGTCGTCGCGGTGTTCTACGACGGCAGTGTGCTTCGTGCGGGTGGCTTGGGTGTTCAGCACCAGCCCGAGGATGATCGCGAGTACGCCGGCGCCCATGCAGATGTAGCCGACCATGCTGAGGTCAACCCCGGGCACGTTGTCGCGTACCGCGAAGCTCAGGATCGCGCCCACAACCAGCAGGGCGATGCCAATTCCGATTCCCATGGTGTCTCCTCTGTCGTGTACTTGACACTACCCGGCCGCCAAGACACGGAAACCCACACGACGCTCCGCGACGGCGGCGACGCTTCTGACCGAGCAAGAACACAGAAACACCCGGCCCCAGACGGGACCGGGCGTCTGCCCACAGAACTCAACGAGCGGCGTGGCCCTCGGTGTAGTCGTCGTCGGACTTCTTGACCCAGCTCATGAGCTTGCGCAGCCCAAGACCCGTGGCCTCGATCGGGTGTGCCTCGGCGGCCGCACGGAACGCCTTGAACTCGGGGGCGCCCGCGTCCTGGTCGTCAATGAACCGCTTGGCGAACACACCGCTCTGGATGTCGGACAGGACGTCCTTCATGCGGGCCTTCACGGAGGCGTCGATGATGCGCGGACCCGACACGTAGTCGCCGAACTCCGCGGTGTCGGAGATGCTCCAGCGCATCTTCGCGATGCCACCCTCGTACATGAGGTCGACGATGAGCTTGAGCTCGTGAAGGCACTCGAAGTACGCGACCTCCGGCTGGTACCCAGCCTCGGTGAGTGTCTCGAAACCTGCCTGGACGAGCGACGTCGCGCCGCCGCACAGGACGGCCTGCTCGCCGAACAGGTCGGTCTCGGTCTCCTCGGTGAACGTCGTCTTGATGCCGCCGGCGCGCAGTCCACCGATGCCCTTCGCGTACGAGAGGGTGAGCGGCCACGCGTTGCCGGTGGCGTCTTCCTCGACAGCCACGATCACGGGAACGCCGCGGCCGGCCGCGTACTCACGACGGACGAGGTGTCCCGGGCCCTTCGGCGCGACCATGCACACGTCGACGCCCTCGGGCGGCGTGATGTAGCCGAACCGGATGTTGAAGCCGTGCGCGAAGAACAGCGCGTCACCGGCGACGAGGTGCGGGGCGATCTCCTCGGCGTACAGCTTCCGCTGGACCTGGTCGGGAGCCAGGATCATGATCAGGTCGGCCTCTTCGACCGCGTCGGCGACGGAGAGGACGCGCAGGCCCTCGGCTTCGGCCTTCGCACGCGACGGCGAACCCTCCTTGAGACCGACGCGCACGTCGACCCCGGAGTCGCGCAGGTTCAGCGCGTGCGCGTGCCCCTGCGAGCCGTAACCGATGACGGCGACCGACCGGTTCTGGATGATCGAGAGATCGGCGTCGTCGTCGTAGAACATCGTTGCTGCCATGTGAAGCTCTTTCTCCTCAGGTGTGTGACGTACGCGTCAGACGCGCTCGGACTTGGGGGTCTTGTCGTAGCGGCTGCGGTCCGTGATCGCGCGCGTGCCGCGACCAAGAGCCACTGAGCCTGACTGGACCAGTTCACGGATACCGTACGGCTCCAGCAGCATCAGGAGTGCCTGGATCTTGCCGTATCCGCCTGTTGCCTCGACGACCACGGAGTCGGGCGCCACGTCGACGACCCGGCCGCGGAACATCTCAGCGATCTCGAGCACCTGGCTGCGGTTGCGGCCGTCGGCACGCACCTTGACCAGGATGAGCTCGCGTCGCACTGCCTCGCCCGGATCGAACTCGAGGATCCGGATGACCTCGACGAGCTTGTTGAGCTGCTTCGTGATCTGCTCCAGCACGGCATCCGACTCGACCGCGATGACCAGCGTCACGCGGCTGAGCTCGTGGTTCTCGGTGGGCCCGACCGCCAAAGACTCGATGTTGAAGCCACGACGGGCGAACAACCCCGAGATCCTGGCCAGCACGCCAGGCTGGTTCTGCACCAGCACCGACAGCGTGTGGAACGCGCTCACAGCTCCTCCTCATCCCACGCCGGAGCGAGGTCCTTCGCGATCTTGATGTCGCTGTTCGACGTACCCGCGGCCACCATCGGCCACACCATCGCGTCCTTGTGGACGACGAAGTCGATGACGACCGGCTTGTCGTTGATCTCCAGCGCCTGCTTGATCACCATGTCCACCTCGGCCGGCGTCTCCGCGCGGAGGCCGACGCAGCCCATAGCCTCGGCGAGCTTCACGAAGTCGGGGATACGCCACGAGTGGAGGTCGGTGTTCGAGTGCCGGCCGTTGTAGAACAGCGTCTGCCACTGGCGCACCATGCCGAGGGACTCGTTGTTGATGATCGCGATCTTGATCGGGATGTCGTTGAGCGCGCAGGTGACGAGCTCCTGGTTGGTCATCTGGAAGCAACCGTCGCCGTCGATCCCCCACACCACCGCGTCGGGCTTGCCGACTTTCGCGCCCATGGCGGCCGGCACGCAGTACCCCATGGTCCCCGCGCCTCCCGACGTGAGCCACTTGTGCGGCAACTGGTGGGGCAGGAAGTGTGCTGCCCACATCTGGTGCTGGCCCACACCGGTCGCGAAGATCGCGTTGGGCCCGCTGAGCTCGCCGATCCTCTTGATGACCTCCTGCGGCGACAGGTAGTCGTCGCTCGGATCCCCCGTATCGGTCGGATAGCGGTCCTTGAGACTCGTGAGGAAGATGACCCATGGCGCCAGGTCCTTCAACGTCTCGTTCTCGAGCTCCCTCGTCAGCTGGGCCATCATGAGCTTGGCGTCGCCCACGATCGGCAGATCGGCCTCGCGGTTCTTGCCGATCTCCGCTGGGTCGATGTCGCAGTGGATGACCTTCGCGTGGGGCGCAAACGTCGACAGCTGACCGGTGACCCGGTCGTCGAACCGCATGCCGATCGCGATGAACAGGTCGCAGCGCTGCAGGGCCCCGACCGCCGCCACCGTGCCGTGCATGCCGGGCATGCCCATGTTCAGCGGGTGCTCGTCCGGGAACATGCCACGGGCCATGAGCGTGGTCACGACCGGGATCCCGGTCAAGGCGACGAGCTCTGCAAGCTCCGCGCCACCGTCTGCCTTGCTCACACCGCCGCCGATGACGAGCACCGGACGCGAGGCATCGGCGATCATCTTGGCCGCCTGCTGCACCTGGCGCGGATGCGGACGGATCGTCGGCCGGTACCCCGGAAGGTCGACCTCGCCGGTCCACTCGAACGTGGTCGTTGCGGACAGCGCGTCCTTGCTGATGTCGACGAGCACCGGCCCAGGACGACCAGTGCTGGCAATCTCGAAGGCCGCCGCGATCGCGGCCGGGATGCCCGCGGGATCGGTGATGAGGTAGCTGTGCTTGGTGATCGGGAACGTGATGCCCCGGATGTCGGCTTCCTGGAACGCGTCGGTGCCGATGAAGGCGGAGTTCACCTGGCCGGTGATCGCCACGA
>JADGPB010000347.1 GCA_017882655.1 Propionibacteriales bacterium | reverse complement strand
TCGTCATGGCTGACCGCATCGGACTCGTCGAACGTCAGCAGGTGGATGACGAACTTCCGCGACGCACTGATCGACCACAGACCCGCCTTCAGCGCCGAATGCACGCCTTGCTCCGCGTGAGCGAGGTCATCGGCGAGGTAGGCGGCGATGAACGCGTCGTACGAGTCAGGCGCGTCGTACGAGCCTCGCGCCGGGTCGGACAGGATCCCAAGGTCGAACCGCGACGCCGCATCCACGTACGGGGCCACGTCGTCGTCGATCGACTGCGGAGATGCCGCGGCGATGGCCGCGAGCACCGGCCCGAGCCCGTCCACGAAAGCAGCGGGCTGCTCCTCGTACAGGGTGCGGTAGTACGCGGCGTACGCGTCCCGGACGACCAGCGGCCACACCTCGCGGGCGAAGTCGATCGGCCGCGGCACGGTCGTCCAGTCGCGCGCACGCAGACGGTCCAGCGCCGCCGCCGGCGGCAACCCGCCGTACAGCGACTTCGCCCGGAAGGGCACGCCTCGGCGGGACCCCACGTGGAGGATCGGCTCCGTACCGGACGGCTCGTACGTGAGGCCACCCGGTTCACTCGATGGTACGAACCGGCCGCCGCGCCCGATGGTGAGCAGCGCCATCGTGTCGAAGAAGCCCATCCCGAGGCCACGAACGATCACGGGCTCCCCCGCCGGCACGTCCGTGAGGTCCTGCAGGATCGGGCTGTCGGGCGCCACCCAGCTCAAGCCGGTCGATGCGACAGCCTCCGCGAGGGCGCCGTCGGCTGCGCTCGGTCCCACGTCGAGCCAACCCGTCGCCAGGATCACCGCGTCTGCCGCGAGGTGCTCCCCGGTCGCCAGCGCCACGACCGTGCGGCCGTGGTCGTCCCCGATCGCCGTCGCTCGTGCCTGGTGCACGTGGACGGATACCGACGCCGGAAGCCGGTCCAAGGCGCGCTCGTAGCACCACACCAGGTACTCCCCGTACAGCGCACGGCTCGGGTGCGACTCCGGCCGGACCTCGGCCAGCTCGGACTCGTACCCGCCCTGTCGCACCACATCGCGCAGCGGTGCGTCGAGGCTCCACGACCCACCAGCCAGGCGCTCACGCACCGCGAGGCACCACTCGTACAGGGTGGGTCCTGCCAGCACCGGACCCGGCCCCGTGTACGACTCGTCGGTGAACAGCGTCACCGCCCCGGCAAGGGTGTTCATGCACAGCTCTCGCGGCTGGTCCGTCGCCCAGACCTTGCCGGCGCCAGGCTCGAACTCCTCCACGAGGTGCAGGTCGCAACACTCCGCACCGCTCCCCGGGAGGAGCGCGCCGAGGCGCTCGATGCAGATCACGCCGCGCGGGCCGAGGCCCACGACGACCAGTGATGGCGTACGGGTGGCGGGGTTGGTCACCTGGAGTGTCTACCGGGTCGGGACGGGGTGAGCTCTCGCCGTCCGGTCCGTGGGCTCCCCGTCGGGGCCCGCGACCAGAAGGTACCGTCGCACCCCAACGACCTGTACCACGCCGAAGGAGCCCCATGGACGTCATCGACACGCTGTCCGGCATCGCCGCCGGTACACGCCTCGACGAGCTGCGCGCGCACCGGCCTGCGGCCCGAGAGCAGGCGCAGGCCACGTACGACGCGCTGTTGTTCCCCTTCGACGATGGCGCCATGTCGCTCGTCGAGCGATACGCAGTAGCGGCCTTCGTCGCCGCGCTCTTCGACGTACCGGCAGCGGAGCAGCACTACGCACGGCTTCTTTCCGAGGAGGACCCGACCATCGCCGCCGCGGTCACTGAGGCTGTCGAGCTGGGCCGAGGCGCGGGCCCGTACGGATCCTTCGGTGGCGAGCTCGTCGCGGAGTCTCAGGCTGGTCCTGAGCTGATCCTTCCGTCGCACCTCGCCGACGCGCTGGGTGCTCGGCTGACGGCGGCCATCCACCACACCCACCTGCTCGCCCTGCACCCCAGGGACTCGGCGCGCGAGCGACTGCAGCCGCTTGTTGACGCCGGCTGGACGGCTGATGGCATCGTCACTCTCTCCCAGCTGGTGAGCTTCCTGGCCTTCCAGGTGAGGGTCGTCGCGGGGCTGACCGTTCTCGCTGCCGAAGGGAGCCACTGATGTCCACGCTGACCACGGCCGCTGAGGTCACCCCACCGCCGCGTTTCACCCAGGAGGCCCTGGGCTGGGTGCCGTGGGTCGAGCCGCTCGACGAGCTTGATCTCACGGACCGTCATTACGAGGGTCTGGTGCAACGGCCGAGGGCCAAGAACCCGTACTTCCGGCTGCTCGCCCGCGACCCGGAGGTGCTCGGCGCGCGGACCAGGACCGACCTGGACATCTTCTGCAACACCGCTGACGGCCTCGGCCGAGCCGAACGGGAGCTGGGGGCGGCCGTGGCGTCGCGCTCCAACGGCTGCGTGTACTGCGCGTCCGTCCACTCGGCGTTCGCCACTCACTTCTCGAAGCGTGGCGAGGATGTCCAGCGCCTGCTCGATGACGGCGTGGGCGCCGACCTCGGCGACGAGGCGTGGAACGCGGTACGTGACGCTGTCGTGGCGCTGACGGCAACGCCGGTACGGTTCGGGGCCGAGCACGTCGCCGCATTGCGCGCGTCCGGCTTCGACGACACCGCCATCCTCGACGTCATCAACTCCGGGGCGTTCTTCAACTGGGCGAACCGACTCATGCTCTCGCTGGGAGAACCGACGCTCAGCTGATCGGCTCGTCCTGACAGGCCCACGCCTCGACCTCGACGCTGAATTGTGGTGCGGCAAGGCCCGCGACCTGGACGAGGGTCATAGCGGGTCTGTGCGGACCCAGCCACGCTTCCAGCCGTCGGCGACGCTCGGCCGACTCGGTCGGCACCGTGACAAAGATCGTGACCTTGATGAGGTCGGCCACCGACATCCCGGCGGCTTCGAGGTTCACCGAGACGTTGGTCAGTGCGAGAGCCAGCTGATCCAGCGGCGCATCGGGCACCGACCCGTCGCCGTTCTGACCGAGCTGACCCGAGACCACGAGCCAGCGTACGGCTCCTGCGACCATGACCTGGTGGCTGTACGGGGCTGCTGGCGCGGGGATACCCGGCGGGTTGAGATGCGTCTTCACGACGCCATTGTCCACTGGAAAGGCCGACCAGTCCCGGAGATCGCGCCTCAGGCGACCCGGAGGCACATGCGCTTGCCGTTGAACGAGTCCAGGATCACCTCGCGGCCATCGACCAGCCATCGGTGCAACCGACGGTGCATGGTGGCCAACTCGATGTCGGGGCCCAGATGCCAGCGCAGAGCGTGCAGCGCGGACGCTTCGTCGTCGGCCAGATCGATCTGGGCTTCAGAAACCACGTGGCCGTGCATCTGCAGATGCACACGCAAACCCAGAATGTGAACGTCAACATCGATGCGATCCCGGTCTCTGCTGGTGTGCCCGTGAACGCCAAGCAGGGCGTCGAGAACACCCAACATCACGACGTTCTTCTGGTTGATCCCGGAGAGGGGGGTGGTCACAAGCCACCGCGATGGACCGGGGCAACAGAGAATAGGGGCGGCTTCACGGTGGACATCTGGAGCCTCTCGCCGAGCACTTAGAGGTTGGGTGTCGGCGAGGTCTGGGCCGTGAGTAGGAGCTGGAAGCTCCCTG
>JADGPB010000346.1 GCA_017882655.1 Propionibacteriales bacterium | reverse complement strand
GGACACATCGATTCGGGCCGGTTGGTCGCGGGGGCGAGGCTCCCGTCCGTACGCCAGCTCGCCGCCGACCTCGGGCTCGCGGCGGGTACGGTCGCTCGCGCCTACCGGGAGCTGGAAGAGGCCGGCCTCATCACGACCGGCCGCGGCAGGGGCACGCACGTGACGGAGGGGCATGGGCAGACGGCGTTGCCCAACGACGTCACGCGGGCCGCGGCGGCGTTGGCGACCGTGGCGAGACGCCACGGCATGAGCCTGGAGGAGACGATCGAGGCGCTGCGAAGCGCCTGGTAGGCCTCAGTCCCCGAGAGGGGCGTAGCGGCCGCCTGCGGCCGTGAGGATCGCCTCGCCGCCGTCCTCGGCCGTCAGGACCCAGCAACCACCCGGAGTGACGGCGACCGTGTGCTCCCAGTGGCAGGCGACCTTGCCGTCGCGGGTGACGACGGTCCAGCCGTCGTCCAGCACGTCCGTGCCGGGATTGCCGAGAGTGACCATCGGCTCGACAGCTACGGCAGCGCCGACCGGCAGCTTCTGCCCACGACCGGGCCGACCCAGGTTGGGCACGTCGGGATTCATGTGCATCCTGGTGCCGATGCCGTGGCCGGTGTACTCGGCGACGATCCCGTACCGGGCGGGCGCCGCACGGATGTACGACTGGACCGCGGCCGAGATGTCACCCACGCTGACGTCCGGCCGGACACGGGCGAGACCAGCCGCGAGGGACAGCCTGGTGACGTCGCTGAGGGTGAGCGCCTCCGGCGCCACGTCCCCGACAGCCACCGTCAACGCCGCGTCGCCGTGGAAGCCGTCCACGATTGCTCCGAAGTCGATCGAGACGATGTCACCATCGGCGAGCACGCGTGCGCCGGGGATGCCGTGGACGATCTCGTCGTTGACCGAGATGCAGACGACGGCTGGGTACGGCGGGATGCCGAAACCGACGTCGTAGTTGAGGAACGACGATGTCGCGTTCTCGCTGGCGAGCACCTCACGGGCCACCGTGTCGAGGTCCGCGGTCGTCGTACCGGGCAGGGCAGCAGCCGCCATCTCCCGCAGCGCACGCGCCACCACCAGCCCCGCGCGACGCATCACGCGGAGCTCGTCGGTGCTCTTGATCTCGAGACCGGCGGCGTTTCGAGGCATCAGACCTTGACGGCGTCCAGCGCCGCCGCGATGCGGCCGGTCACCTCGTCCATGGTGCCGTCGCCGTCGACCTCGACCAGAAGGCCGGCCGCGCGGTAGTGAGCCAGCAGCGGCTCGGTCGACTCGGCGTACACCTCCATGCGGTGCCGGATGGTCGTCTCGTTGTCGTCGGGGCGGTTCTCGATCTCGGCACGCTTCAGCATGCGGGCCACGAGGGGCTCAAGGTCCATCTCGAGCGACAGCACGGCGTTGAGCCCGTTGTCGCCCAGGATCCGGTCCAGCGCCTCGACCTGGTGCGTCGTACGCGGGAAGCCGTCGAGCAGGAATCCGCCCGCGCAGTCAGCCTCGGCCAGCCGGTCGGCCACGATCGCCTCGGTCACGTCGTCCGGAACGTAGTCGCCGGCATCGATGATCCGCTTGACCTCGATCCCGAGGGCCGTCCCCCGGGTGATGTTCGAGCGGAAGATCTCGCCGGTGGAGATCGTCGGAATGCCGAGGCGAGCGGCAATACGCACAGCCTGCGTGCCCTTCCCGGCGCCGGGAGGACCCATGATCAAGAGACGCACAGTGGTTTCCTTGCTTCGTTAGCGGACGACTCACACTAACGAATGTGCCTCTCCCGACGACCGGCGGGGTCGGTCAGTGCAGGAAGCCCTCGTAGTTGCGCTGCTGCAGCTGGCTCTCCACCTGTTTGACCGTGTCGAGGCCGACGCCGACGATGATGAGGATCGACGTGCCGCCGAACACGAACTTCTGGCTCGTGTTCAACAGGACGATCGCCAGCGTCGGGATCATCGCGACGATCGCCAGGTACAGCGAGCCAGGCAGGGTGAGCCGGCTGAGAACGAACCCCAGGTAGCGTTCCGTCGGCTTGCCCGCCCGGTAGCTCGGGATGAAGCCGCCGTACTTCTTCATGTTGTCGGCGACCTCTTCAGGATTGAACGTGATCGCCACGTAGAAGTAGGTGAACGCGACGATCATGACGAAGAACGCCAGGTTGTAGGCCCAGTGATCGCCCCTGGTGAAGTTCTGCGCGACCCACGTGCCCACGGCGGTGTTGGGCTGGAACTGTGCGTACAGCACCGGCAGGTACAGCATCGACGAGGCGAAGATGACGGGGATGACACCGGCCTGGTTGACCTTGAGAGGGATGTACGTGGTCGAGCCGCCGAACATGCGCGTACCCACCATGCGCTTGGCGTACTGCACCGGGATACGGCGCTGCGCCTGCTCCATGAAGATGACGCCCAGCATGACGAGGAGACCCACGGCGAGAACGAGAAGGAAGATGAACCAGCCCTTGGTCGCGTCGGTCTCGTGGGCGACCTTGATCGCCCACAGCGACGACGGGAACTGGGCCACGATCTGGGTGAAGATCATGACGGACATGCCGTTGCCGACGCCCCGATCGGTGATCAGCTCGCCCATCCACATGATGATGCTGGTGCCCGCGGTCATCGTGAGGATCATGACGACGACGGGGAAGATGTCTTTGCTGTAGACGATGCCGGTGCAGCCCTGGAACAGCTGGTCGTTCACCGCGAGCGTCGTGAACGCCGTCGCCTGGATGATCGCCAGGACCAGTGTCAGGTAGCGCGTGTACTGCGTGATCTTCGTGGTGCCCGATGCGCCCTCCTGCTTCAGCGCCTCAAGCCGTGGGATGACGACCGTGAGGAGCTGGAGGATGATGCTCGCCGTGATGTACGGCATGATGCCGAGCGCGAAGATGGCCAGCTGCAGCAACGCACCGCCGCTGAACAGGTTGACCATCGAGTACAGGCCGGCGTTGTCGCCGGTGGCCGCCTGCGTGCGGCAGACGTTGAGCTGCTGGATGTTGACGTTCGGCACCGGGATCGTCGAACCCGCGCGGAAGACCACGATGATGAGCAGGGTGAACAGGAGCTTCTTACGCAGATCCGGGGTTCGGAACGCGGTTGCGAAGGCCGTCAGCATTCGAGCCCTTTCATCGTCGCTCGCGGCGCGTACGCCATGATCCTGCCGCTCGACGTTCCGCCGAGGGCAACCGGGAAATGGTACCAAGCAAGGTCGGCGACTGCCGACTCGCTCCCCCGCTCCTCACATTGAGGCAGGAACGGACCCGCAGATGACTTCGGCAGGCCGGTAAGCACCGACCTGCCGCAGCCCTGATTCAGTGCAGGCTCACAGCTCGTTGGCCGAGCCGCCTGCCTTCTCGATCTTGTCCTTGGCCGAGGCGGAGAACGCATGAGCGCTCACCTGCAGCGCCACAGTGAGCTCGCCGTAGCCGAGCACCTTGACGAGCAGGCCGTCACGGACCGCGCCCTTCTCGACGAGGTCCTCGACACGGACGTCGCCGCCCTCGGGGAACAACTCGCCCAGACGAGCGACGTTGACGACCTGGTAGCTGACCTTGAACGGGTTCTTGAAGCCCTTGAGCTTCGGCAACCGCATGTGGATCGGCATCTGGCCGCCCTCGAAGTTCGCGGGCACGTTCTGACG
>JADGPB010000345.1 GCA_017882655.1 Propionibacteriales bacterium | reverse complement strand
CCGACCGGAAGGGCGGTTTCGTCAGGGCCTTGTGCGCAGTGTGTTCGAGGACTGTCAGCGTCTCGAGTAGGCCGTATCGCGGGCGCTCTCCCGGCTCTACCGTCGTTGACATGCGCAGAACCCGCCGAGTGCTCCTGGTCACGCTCGCCGTCATCGTCGCCGTGGTCGGCGTCGTCGTCGTGGGCCGCTTGGTGCGGCGGAACCAGCTGCAGGTCGCCGCGCCGGCGGGTGCTACCGCGGTCGCGACGACCAAGCAGACGATTGCGTACGGGTCGTCGACCGACCAGACGTACGACGTGTGGCCGGCGCAGGCAGGGAGCGGCCCGGCGCCTCTCGTGATGTTCGTCCACGGTGGCGGCTGGACGAACGGCAGCAAGGACTCGGCCAGCGGTCCGTACAAGTCGGGCCACTACCCGTCAGAGGGGTACGTGTACGCGTCGATCAACTACCGCCTCGTACCGTCGGTCACGGTCGAGGACGAGGCCCGCGACGTGGCGGCGGCGCTGAAGTCGTTGCTCGACCACGCCGACGAGCTTGGCATCGACCCTGGCCGCGTCGTGATCATGGGCCACAGCGCCGGGGCGCACCTGGTCGCGCTGGTGGGTACGGACGAGTCGTACCTCGCAGGTGTCGGCCTGTCCGAGTCGTCGCTGCGCGGCGTGATCGCGATCGACGGCGCCGCGTACGACGTGCCGACGCAGGTCGCGGCGGGCGGCATCATGCACGACCGGTACCTGGAGGCCTTCGGCACCGACCCCGGACGGCAGACAGCCCTCTCGCCCACGTCCCACGCGGCCGCGCCCAACGCGCCGGCGTTCCTCCTGCCGCACGTGCAGCGTCCCGACGGGATCGCGCAGGCGGACGAGCTCGCCGCCGCTCTCCAGGCTGCCGGTACGACCGCAGAGGAGGCCGGCTTCCCGGGCAGCGGACTCGCAGGCCACGCGGAGATCAACCGCCGTCTGGGCGACCCGACGTACGCGGAAACCGCTGTCGTCGACGCCTGGCTCGCGAAGGTGTTCGTTTGAGCTCAGTATCCGATGCGCCAGTTCTCGAGCAGGCCACGCAGGTACGCCGCCTGGCTCACGTGGGCCACGGCATCGTCGATCATGCTGACGATCCGTACGCCGCGGGTGATCGGGCCGGGCATGTGGCCGATGACGTCGTCGAGGTCGGTGTCCGACAGGCCCTGCAGGTACGAGACGAGGCCGGCCACGACCGCCTCGAGGTAGCCGCTGAGCAGCGAGACGTCGTCGACACGTACTTTCGCGACGTCGGCAGGTCCGTCCCCGAAGCCCATGTCATCCTCAGGGCGGTCGAGCCCGAACCTCACGAACCAGCCGTCATGGGTCCAGACCTGGCCCGCGCCGGACAGGCGGGCGAGCTGCGCGTCCATCTGGCGACCGGAGTGCCAGACCAGCCACGCGATCGATGAGTGGGTGTCGTCGGGCATCCGGTTGACGAGGTCCACCGAGATGTCCTTCAGCACCTGGTGCGTGCTCTCGATGGGCCGCTGTGCCGCGTCGAGGAGTACCTCGCGAGCGTCCATGAGCTTCCTTCCGTCGGGTGCTTCCACTCTGCCAGTCAGGCGTGGGTCGGGAGGGTCATACGGCCGGATCGGCGGCGGCCTCCCTCTTCCCCGCCGCGACACCGTCGTGGGGGAAGGCCAGCGATACCGCCCGCGGTCCAAACCGGCCTTGGCAAGGGCGTACGCGGCCGACGGTCCCGCGTGCCCAGGGCCCACCAGGATCACGGTCGTACTCGGTCACCGCTCTCATAACCCCGGCAAATCCTTCGCTCATCCCATGCAACACGTGCATTCTCTGACTGGCGTACAGGCGTGGAACGTGCGAGCATGGAGCATCTGCTTGGTTGCGGCGCGGGCCCCCTATCCCCCCGGCGGGCCCGCGCCACAAGCGAGCAGATCTCTGAGGGCCGTCGGCATCGCCGCGGCCCTTTTTCGTGGCTTCTAGGACAGGGTCGGCCAGCACCAAGCCGGGCCCACGAATCTCACAGAGTTCCCACAGCCACCTGCCACGCCTCTCACATCGGGCGGAGGTGGACTGATGGTCACAGGAGGTCACGGATGGACATCGCGAGCACGCTGGGTCGGGGCCCAGTTCCATTCGTTTACGCGAACGTGGCGGGCCTGAGGCTCTCGGAGGACGCATCGGTGGGATCGTCCGGCGGGGAGCTGCTACCTGATGACCGTGGGTGCTTGTCGGCGTGAGGGAGGTGGGCCGGGACGGAGCGATCCGAACCGGAGCCCTTACGGCGACAGTGAGATGTGGGCCAGCATGGTCCCCTCACCTGGCGCCCGCGGTCGTCGGTGCCACCAGGGTTGATCGCTACGCCACGTGGCGCAGCGGACCGATCCGCTGCGAGATGGTGACCCCGACCAACGATGCGACAGCCATGGCGGCCATGAGCACTCCGTACGTGAGCACCAGGTTGCCCGACGGATGCCAGGCGGCGTAGATCGTGCCCGCCACCGCAACCAGCACGCTGCTGCCGAGGTTGTCGCTGACCTGGAGCGCGGCGTTGTTGCGACCCTGAGCCAGCGGTGCGGAGAGGTTGAGGACGGCTAGTGAGGTGGACGTCACGGCGAGGCCCATGCTGAAGCCCGCGAGTGTCCATCCGACTGCGATGACGCCCACCCACAGAGACGGTGTCGAGGCGCCGAGCCCCACCAGTGCGAGGCCGAGTGTCAGCGTGATGTTGCCGACCAAGATGATCCGGCCGCGCGGCAACCACGAGATCGAGCGTGACTGTACCCAGGAGGCCGCGGTCCATCCGACCGCACCGATCGTGAGCAGCCCGCCGGCGAGCAGGAGGCTCCAGCCGTGCTGCTCGACCATCATGAGCGGCAGGAACGACTGCGCACCGAAGAACGGACCGGCGATGAGGAAACGTGAGCCGAGGACCGCGACCAGGGACCTGCGGTGGTTGGGCTTGGAGGCGGTCGGCTCGCGGGATTCGCGGGCGGGGAGCAGAGGCGGCACTCCGGCCACGAGCAGCACGATGCCCACCGCCAGGGCGATCCAGATCATGACCGGCAGCGAGCCCTGCGCGTCGGCGAACTGCTGCCCGGCGAACTGAAGGGCAGCGACGCCGAGTCCTGTGGCGACCGCCGCCCAGTACGGGACCGGCTGCGGCTGCTCGCCTTCCGCGTCGAACCGGTGCCCTCGGTGGAGTACCCCGAGGGGCTTGGCGCACAGGACCGCGGCGATGACGAGGAGCGGGAGCACCGAGAAGAACACCCAGTGCCAGCTGAGCGTGCGCGTCAGCCATGCCGAGATCGGCGGGCCGACGAAGGACGGGACCACCCAGCAGGTGGAGAAGAGGCCCATGAGCTTCGGTCGTTCACTGGCGTCGAACGCGTGGGCGAGGACGACCGCCCAGCCGATGTTGATGAGTCCGCTGCCGATTCCCTGAAGGGTGCGGCCGAGGAGGAGTACGGCCATGGCCGGGGCGAAGCCCGACACGAACAGCCCCAGGCCGAACACGCCGAACCCCACGTACAGAGGGATCACCGGTCCGTACCGGTCGGCGATCCGCCCGCCGATCACCGTCGTCGCCATCATGCCGATGACGAACAGCGAGAAGACCCAGGCGTACAGCTC
>JADGPB010000344.1 GCA_017882655.1 Propionibacteriales bacterium | reverse complement strand
AGGTCGGGGTCGCTCGCGAGGTCGCCGCAGACGGCGACGGGCTTGTCGCCGAACGCCGTACAGGTCATGGAGATCAGAGCCCAGATCGCCGACGACGGCCGGGACAGCTGCGCGACGCGGCCGTTGCCGCGGTCGACGGCGGTCGTGTACTGGGAGAGGTCGTTGGTGCCGATGCTCGCGAAATCGACCAGAGGCGCGAACTCGTCCGCGCGGAGCGCGGCCGCCGGCACCTCGACCATGATGCCGACTTCGAGAGACGGCGGGTCCGGATGCTCAGCGAGGACCTCGGTGAGTACGGACCGTGCCCAGACCACCTCGTCCGGTTCGGTGACCATGGGGAACATCACGCGTACCGGCACGTCGCGGGCGGCCGCCACGATGCCGCGCAGCTGCTCGGCGAAGACGTCCGGGTAGCGGCGCATCGCGCGCAACCCTCGCTCGCCGAGCATCGGGTTCGCTTCGCCCTCGGTCTGCAGGAACGGGAGGGGCTTGTCGCCGCCGGGATCCCAGGTGCGAACCGTGATCGGCGCACCCAGCGCCTTGCCGATCTCCACTAGTGCGGCCGCCTGGGTGGCGGCGTCCGGGGAGGTGGCGTGGTGGGCGAAGAGGATCTCGGTACGGACGAGTCCGGAGCCATCGGCGCCCGCCGCGGCACCAGCGACGGCATCGGCGAGGGACGCGATGTTGGCCTCTACCAGCACGCGTCGACCGCCGTTCGTGAGTGCTGCCTCGTGGGAACGGGTCGCCGCTGCTGCTGCTTCCTGGCCGCGCGACTCCGAGAGCCTGCGGATCTCCGCCTGGGTGGCGGCGTCGGGGTCCAGCCACAGCGTGCCGGGGCCGGGGTCCATCCCGATGAGGGTGCCTTCGGTGACTCCTTCCACCTCGCTTCGGCCGGTGAGGACGGGGATCCCTCGCGACGAGGCGACGATCACGCCATGTCCCGTGGCCCCACCCGTAGTGGTCACGACTCCAAGGGTGGTCGCGGGGTTGAGGCAGGCGGCCGTGGCGGCGTCGAGCTCGGCGACGACGAGGATGTGCGGGGCGTCGGTGGCCGCCTGCTCGGTCGTACCCGTCAGAGCGAGCAGGACCTGACGCTCGAGGCTGCGGATGTCCTGGCCGCGCTCGCGCAGGTACGGGTCGGTCAGCGCGTCGAAGTCCGCCGCGACCGCGGCGAAACGGGCTCGTACGGCGGCGACGGCCGAAGTGCCCGCCTCCGTGTCCGCAGCGAGTCCCTCTGCAAGATCCGGATCGCCCAGCAGCGCCTCCTGGGCTTCGAAGATTCCTCGTTGCGGCCCAACCGTTGCGGCCAGCCCAGCCAAGGAAGCGGCCACCGTCGCGACGGCCGTCTCGAGCCGGGCCTTCTCCGCGTCCGGTGCGCCGGGCGAGTACCGCCCGGTGTCGACGTCGCCGCCCCTCACCAGCGCGGGGCCGATCACTACCTGGCGCCCGGTACGCGCCGGATCAGCCGGATCTGTCGAAGTTGCCGGAACTGCCGGAGCCGCCGACAGCGCCGAGGCAGCCGGCTCCTCCGACTCGCCGAAGTCTGCAGCGGCCAGGGAGAGGAACCGTTCACGCGCCGCCCCCGCGTCTGGACCGGAGAACGTTGCGGCCAGGGTGTGGCCGTTCAGCAGGCCGAGAGCTGCGACCTTGCCCACGCTGCGCGCGTTGGCCGGTCCCTTGTTGAGCGTGGCGTTGCGGAGCAGGACGGTGGCGTCGAGCCCTCGCAGGCCCGAGACCAGGGCCGCCGCAGGTCGCGCATGGAGACCGTGCGGATTCCGTACGACGATTTCTGTCACGGGGCCTTCGACCGTCGCCGCTTCGGGGGGTTCAACAGGCCCGGGTGAAGCCTTCTCGCCACCCAGATGCTCGGCCTTCGCCGCGAGACCTCCCTCGGCCTCAGCGGCAACCTCAGCGAGCGTGGCGCCGGTACTGGCGGTCACCACTGCAGCGACTAGCCCTTCGACGAGCGGAGCGGGTGAGATCCGTACCCTCTCCGCCGTCTCAGGGTCGACGAACTCCAGCGCCATCTCCGCCGAGAGCACGGCACTGCCCAGGTCGAGCAGCACCAGCACGCCGTCCGTCGAGTCCACAGTCGTGATCGCCTCGGCGATCGCCGCAGCGTCCGTACCGAACGTCGTCTCGTCCAGTCCAGCCGCAACCCCTATCGCCGGGCGCGCCTCGGGCGGCACCATCTCCTCGGCCAACCCCACGGCGGCATCGGCGAGCGCCCGACTGTGCGAGACGACGACGATGCCGATCATCGGATCAGGCGAGCGTTCTTGCCGCAGCCTCGATGAGCATCGTCACGCTGGTCGCGCCCGGATCCTGGGTCCCTGCGCTGCGCTCCCCGAGGTACGACGCGCGACCCTTGCGGGCTACGAGCGGTGTCGTACCGTTGCGCCCCTCGGCGCAGGCCTTGGCTGCCGCGTCGAGCGCCGCTTGGGTGCCCTCCCCGGCCGCCGCGTCGTACGCGGCAATCGCGGGAGTGAGCGCATCGACCATCGTCTTGTCGCCCACCTCCGCCTTGCCGCGCTGGATGATCCCCTCGAGCCCGGCCCGCAACGCGGCGCCGATCCCCTCCGCGGAGTCCTCAACCGGCCAGGCGCCTCCAACGCGCATCAAGAACGTCCCGTACAACGGACCGCTGGCGCCTCCCACCGTCGAGACCAGCGTCATGCCGGCCTTCTTGAGGAACGCCCCGGAGTCGGGGAAGTCGGCGGCCACGAGCGCGGCCACCGCCTTCATCCCGCGGTCCATGTTCGAGCCGTGATCGGCATCCCCGATCTGACGGTCCAAGTCGGTGAGCATCGCTGCGTTCTCGTGGATCTGCGCAGCGAAGTCCGCCATCCAAGCCCCAGCCTTCTCCGATCCCATCAGCAGCCCCACCGAAGGCCAGGCGTGTTCACCGGCGCGTCCCACAGCTTGACGAGGTCGTCGTCAGCCTTGAGCAGCGTCACCGAGCAACCGGCCATGTCGAGCGAGGTGATGTAGTTGCCGACGAGGTTGCGGGCGATCGGGATGCCGGCCTTGCCGAGGATCTTCGCGACCTCGTTGTACATGAGGTACAGCTCGATGAGCGGCGTGCCGCCCATGCCGTTCATGAACGCGATCACCGGCGCGCCGGAGTAGTCCATGTCGGCCAGGATCGGCTCGACGAGCATCGCGGCGATGTCCTTCGCCGGGGCGATCGGCAGACGGTGGCGACCAGGCTCGCCATGGATGCCGATGCCGACCTCCATCTCGTCCTCACCGAGCTCGAACGTCGGCTTGCCGGCGGCAGGGACCGTACAGCTCGTGAGCGCCATGCCCATCGAGCGGCCCTGACCGTTGATCTTCTTCGCCAGCGCGACGATCGCGTCGAGGTCGCGGCCCTCTTCAGCCGCTGCTCCGACGAGCTTCTCGAGCAGCACCGTGACGCCCACACCACGGCGTCCGGCGGTCCACAGGGAGTCCTGTACGGCGACGTCGTCGTCGGTGACGACCGACTCGACCCGTACACCCGAGTCCGCGGCTGCCATCTCGGCGGCCATCTCGAAGTTCATGACGTCGCCGGTGTAGTTCTTCACGATGTGAAGGACGCCCGCGCCGCCGTTGACGGCGACCGTGGCGGCCATCATCTGGTCGGG
>JADGPB010000343.1 GCA_017882655.1 Propionibacteriales bacterium | reverse complement strand
CCTCGCCGAATCCAGCCGGAAGCGTGAACGTCCGCACGTACTCGCCGGTCGGGTTCGCCTCCGGCAGGTGCGGCACGTCCACGGGGAACGGGTAGCGGATGTTGAGGTACGCGGGTTTCCCGTACGGGGCGGCGCCGGCGATGTCGATCATCTGCCAGGTGGACGGCACGGGGATCTCGTCCCAGCTGGAGGTGTCGAAGCCCGCTGACTCGAAGCCCTCGGTGACGTCGTCGAGTGTCGGGACCAGCCGGAACCGCCAGGTCCCGTCGAGATCCAGGCGAGGAGAATCGCTGGTGAGTCGGGCGCGCGGTGGGAGCGCCCCGACTCCGGGACCGAGATCGGTGACGTACGAGAGGGTCATGGTCGCAACGCTATGTGACGCTGCCGTCCGCCCGCCCGGGGTGCGCACCCTTTCCGTCTCAGCGGGGGCAGCTCAGCGGTGTCCAGGAGACACCAGACGCCCCACGAGAGAACCTCGTGGGGCGACTGTGGTGAGTCTCGCCTGGGTCAGGCGTTCGACCAGTGATGGGTGATGCTCAGTGCGGGGTCGAAGCGGCCATGGCGAAGATGGCGATCATGGCGATGATGTACAGCACGATGCCGATGATCCAGAGGATCGTGAGGATCTTGCCGATCAGCGTGCCGGTCTTGAGGTTGCCCGCGAAGGCGTACTGACCGGAAACTGCGATCTCCTTCTTGGCCTGCACACCCATGTACCAAGCAATGGGGGCGCAGATGCCGACGAAGATGCCGACGAGGCTGAGGATGAAGACGGTCTGAGCCTTCGGGTGCTCGAGCGTGGTGGAAGTAGTGGAAGTCACGTGCAGTCCTTCTATAAGAGGTGACTAGCGACCGCGGCGGCGGTCGCACGCACGATAGCGGGATCTGCGCGGGATCACGGCGCACCACAGCGCTCTCTCATGTTTCACTTTCAATTACTGCGCGGCGCCGGGTGAGGATCCGTCGCCGTAGCATGAGCGCCATGGACATCTCGTGTCAGGCCGACGCGGCCCGGGCCGCCTCTCGTACGCTCGCTGTCACCCGTCGCGAGCTCAAGGACGCAGCGCTCGACGCCATGGCGGACGCGCTCCTGGCGCACGAGGTCGAGCTCCTCGCGGCGAACGCATCCGACGTAGCCGCAGCGCGTGAGACGGGCACGGACGAGTGGCTGATCGACCGGCTGTGCCTGACGTCGAAGCGGGTCGCCGACATGGCCGACGGGCTGCGGTCGCTGGCCCGTCTCGCCGACCCGGTGGGTGATGTGGTGAGGGGATGGACGAACCCGAACGGCGTCCGGATCCGGCAGGTACGGGTGCCGTTCGGCGTCGTCGGCATCATCTATGAGGCCCGTCCCAACGTCACCGCCGACGCTGCGGGGATCTGCCTCAAGTCGGGCAATGCCGTACTGCTGTGCGGTTCACGATCGGCCGAGCGGTCGAACCAAGCGGTGGTCGCGGCCCTGCGCGAGGGCTTGGAAGCCTCGGGGCTGCCGGCCGATTCCGTACAGCTCCTGCCTGCCGGACGTGAGGCCTCCGCGGCGCTCATGGCCGCACGGGGCAAGGTCGACGTGCTCGTGCCGCGCGGTGGCGCCGGGCTGATCGCGGCCGTGGTCGAGGGGTCGAAGGTGCCGGTGATCGAGACGGGCACGGGAAACTGCCACCTGTACGTGGATGCCACCGCCGATCTCGACATGGCGCGCGACATCCTCGTGAACGCCAAGACCCAGCGGCCGAGCGTGTGCAACGCGGTCGAGACCCTGCTCGTGAACTCCGCGATCGCCGACACGGCGCTGCCTGTCCTTCTCGCCGCCATGAAAGAGAGGGGCGTCACGGTCCACGGCGACGCTGCGTTCTGCGCGGCGTCGGCCGATGTCGTACCGGCCGGGCCGGGGGAGTACGACGGCGAGTACCTCACGCTCGATCTCGCGGCGCGCGTGGTCGACGACTTCGATGCGGCCCTGGATCACATTCGCGAGCACACCACCGGCCACTCGGAGACGATCATCACCCGGGACCTCACCGCGGCGGAGCGGTTCGTCGCCGAGGTCGACGCGGCGGTGGTCCTCGTCAACGTCAGCAGCCGCTTCACCGATGGTGGCGAGTTCGGATTCGGCGCCGAGATCGGGATCTCGACCCAGAAGCTGCACGCTCGCGGGCCGATGGCGCTGCCCGAGATGACGAGCACGAAGTACGTGGTGACCGGGTCGGGACAGATCCGCCCGTGAGCGTACGGATTCGGCGGCTGACCCTTTTGTCGGCATGAGCCGGTAAGATCCAGCGCATGCTGCGTCTGTTGGTGACCGGGATCGACTTCGGCGTGCCGACGTGGGTGTTCGGACTCATTGCCCTGGGGATCTTCGTGAGCGTCCTCGGGATGATCCGATCCTTCGGCAAGGGGCGTCCTCACTGGTGAGGCGCCCATGACCCTGCCCAATGGGCTCGCCCGCAGCCCGGGCGCCACTCGCCACCGCCTCGGTGTCATGGGTGGAACCTTCGACCCCATCCACCACGGCCACCTCGTCGCCGCCAGTGAGGTCGCCGCGCGATTCGCGCTCGACGAGGTCGTCTTCGTACCCACCGGCCAGCCCTGGCAGAAGGCCGACCGGAAGGTCTCGCAGGCGGAGGACCGCTACCTCATGACGGTCATCGCGACGGCGTCGAACCCTCGGTTCTCGACGAGCCGGGTCGACATCGCGCGCGTGGGGAACACGTACACGGTCGACACCCTCGCCGACCTGCGCGCCCAGGTCAGTAAGGACACCGACCTCTTCTTCATCACCGGCGCCGACGCGCTGAGCCAGATCCTCACCTGGCGCGGGGCGGAGAAGCTGTTCGACCTCGCCCACTTCATCGGCGTCACTCGTCCAGGGTCGCCCCTCGACGAGTCAACTGTGGACCACCTGCCCTCGGACAGGGTCACGCTGATCGAGGTGCCGGCGCTGTCCATCTCGTCGACGGACTGCCGACGACGCGTCACCGAAGGACTTCCGATCTGGTACCTCGTGCCGGACGGCATCGTGCAGTACATCGCCAAACGCGGTCTCTACCGCGAACACTAGGAGTTCCGTGCCAGCAACCCACGAAGCGATCGCGCTCACCCGGCTCGCGGCTGAAGCCGCAGCCTCGAAGAAGGGCGGCGATCTAGTCGCCTTCGACGTGTCCGAGCAGCTCGGCATCACCGACGTCTTCCTGATCGTCACGGCGACCAACGAGCGCCAGGTCGGCGCGGTCGTCGACGCCGTCGAGGAGCGTCTCCTCGGCCAAGCCACGAAGCCGCTGCGGCGCGAAGGCGGGCGTGAGAACCGCTGGGTGCTGCTCGACTACGGCGACGTGGTGGTTCACGTCCAGCACACCGACGAGAGGCAGCTGTACGCGCTCGAGCGGCTCTGGCGTGACTGCCCTCGGATCAGCCTCGACGGCATCGAGTCGGCCCCGGTGGGAGCCGACGATGACGGCCATGCACCGGGTCTTCTGGCGGGCGAGCGACCCGGTCGCTGAGTTCGCATCCGTCCGGTCCCGTGGGGTACAGTTCCACGGGTCGCTTCGGCGGCTGAGGGGCTATGGCGCAGTTGGTAGCGCGCTTCCATGGCATGGAAGAGGCCACGGGTTCGAATCCCGTTAGCTCCAC
>JADGPB010000342.1 GCA_017882655.1 Propionibacteriales bacterium | reverse complement strand
GGTGATCCTTGCTTCCCTTTTCGCTATCCAGCGGTTCGGCACTCATCGGATGGGTCAGGCGTTCGGCCCCGTGATGACGCTGTGGTTCGTGGTCCTGGCGGTCCTGGGCTTGCCGCACATCGTCCGGCATCCGGGGATCCTCGCGGCCCTGTCACCGACCTACGCGATCGCATTCCTGGTGGAACATCCGCTGACAGCCTTCATCGCGCTGGGCGCGGTGGTGCTGACCGTCACCGGGGCGGAGGCTCTGTACGCCGACATGGGCCATTTCGGTGCCGGACCCATCCGTACCGCCTGGTTCGCCCTGGTGTTCCCGTGCCTGACGATCAACTACATGGGGCAGGGCGCGCTGATCCTGCACGACCCGTCCACCATCGACAACCCGTTCTTCCATCTCGCCCCGGCCTGGGCCACCTTGCCACTGGTGATCCTTGCCGCATTCGCGACCGTGATCGCCTCCCAGGCGGTGATCTCGGGAACCTTCTCCGCTTCCCAGCAGGCGATGCTGCTCGGTGTCATGCCGAGACTCCGGATTCGTCACACCTCACGCGAGGAGGGCGGCCAGATCTATCTGCCGGCCGTCAACTGGATCCTCTTCGGTGGGGTTCTGCTGCTGATCGCGGTGTTCCAGAGCTCGACCCGATTGGCCACCGCGTACGGGCTAGCGGTGACCGGGACGCTGATCCTCACCAGCCTGCTGTACCTGCTGCTCGCACGGGAGGTGTGGCGCTGGCCTCTGGCGCGGACTCTGGCTGTCGGCGCGGTCATCCTGGGGGTGGAGGTGGCCTTTCTTGCGGCGAACCTGATCAAGGTGCTGAGTGGCGGGTGGCTTCCGCTGCTGATAGCCGCCGTCATGGTCACCTTGATGATCACCTGGCGCGATGGACTGGTGGTTCTCCAGCAGCGGCGCATCGAGCTTGAGGGTCCTCTGACGGATTTCGTCGACCAAGTCCGCGACGCGGGCATCACCCGGGTGCCGGGAACGGCCGTGGTTCCCCATCCGAACAGCACGACTGCGCCGCTGGCCCTGCGCACCAACGTCGACTTCAACCAGGTCCTGCACGAACACGTCGTGATCGTCCAGATCGTCATTGAGAACGTTCCGCACATCCGCCACGTCGACCGGGTCACTATCCGGGACCTCGGGTACGCCGACGACGGCATCGTGCACGTCTGTGTCCGCGTGGGGTTCGCCGACAGCCAGGACGTGCCGAAGGGACTCGCTCTGGCGATCGGCAAGACACCGGAGCTGGACATAGATCCCGAGGAGGCGCACTACTTCCTTTCACTTCTGGACGTGCATGCGACCGGCAACGAGGGCATGAGGGCCTGGCGGAAGAGGCTCTTCGTCTGGATGGCGCACGCCACCGCCAACCGCACCGAAGACCTCCACCTTCCCCCGGAGCGGACGATCGTGATCGGCGCCCGGGTCGACCTCTAGGCTGGTTGCCCAGGCCCCGCAGGGGTGAGGGCCACAAGCCCGTGTGGGCGTCCGAGGCTGAGGAGCATGGAGTGGCAGACAGCGAAGAACTCTCAGGTGGTGACCCGGAGGGCTATCAGGCCGCGGAGTCTCAAAGCGGCTCGCACGCCGGCAAGCTCAACAGTCTTCGTGCTGCGGTGCTCGGCGCCAACGACGGCATCGTCTCAACCGCCGGCATCGTGATCGGCGTCGCCGGAGCCACCCTCGTACCGTTCGCCATCCTCACAGCCGGCATCGCCGGCCTGACCGCCGGCGCACTGTCGATGGCCGTCGGCGAGTACGTATCGGTGAGCGCCCAGCGCGACACCGAGAAGGCGCTGCTCGACAAGGAACGTCGCGAGCTCGCCGAGATGCCCGAAGAGGAGCTCGCGGAGCTGGCTGGACTGTACGAAGCCAAGGGCCTCGATGCCACGCTCGCGCTCCAGGTCGCGACCCAGCTGCACGCCCACGACGCCCTCGCGGCCCATGCTGAGACGGAGCTGGGCATCGACCCGGACAACCTCACCAGTCCCTGGACTGCCGCGGTGTCCTCGGCGGTCTCCTTCACCGTCGGGTCGATCCTCCCGCTCGTCGCCATCATGGTCGCCCCCACCAGCCTCAAGGTGGCGATCACCGTCGTTGCCGTGGCTTCTGCTCTCGTCCTCACCGGCTACCTCAGCGCGAGGGCCGGCGGCACCTCGCACACCCGCTCGATCCTCCGCAACGTCGCCGGCGGTCTGCTCGCGATGGCCGTCACCTACGCGATCGGACGCCTGGTCGGGCACACCCTCGGCTGATCCGCGGTGAACAACACCTCAATGGGAGTCTCGGCATGATGGATTCGCGTTGGCAAGTGCTCGACTGGCGACGACAGGTCGCCTCTCTGTATCGGGCGGTCCGTCAGGAGCAAGACCCACGGGTCGCCCATTCCGTGTGGGTCGAGGGCCGGGACATGCTCTTGCGCGGACACCCGGCCTCGCCAGTTCCAGAGCGCGAGCGCCTGGCATACCCCGGAGCGATCGTGGCGCCATACGACAGTGACTACAGGTTCGTCGTCGAGGTGGACCGGACCGTCCCCGAGCTACGTCGGGAAGTGCCCACAGCCACCGACGGGGTGGTTCCGTTCGAGCTCGTGGGGCGCGTGACGTTGCCGGGGCTCGGCACGCTGGACGTCTGGTGGGCGGCCGTGTACGGGGGAGGGATCTTCCTTCCACTCAAGGACGCCACGAGCGGGAACGCGTCGTACGGCGGCGGTCGGTACGTTCTCGACACCGTCAAGGGCGCTGATCTTGGCGGGGACCCCGGGGCGCTCGTCGTCGACCTCAACTTCTCCTTTCAGCCCTCGTGCGCGTATGACGACGCGTGGGCCTGCCCCCTCCCGGGCGCGGGAAACACCCTTGCGGCGGCGGTTCCCGTCGGCGAGCTCATCAGCCGCCACGGCTCGTGATGCCGCATGCGACAAGGAGAGCGCGGCCAGCGACTCGATTCGCCTTCTCGAGCGGGATTCCGGGCCCAAAAGGCCCCCCTACCACCGAGGTCAGGGCGAATCGTGTCGCGAGTCCCTCTGCTTACCCGATCGCTCCCAATTCATCCCGGTTCCGCGCCGCGGGGTCTGCCGGCTCGGGCGGAAACAGAGTCGTTTGTGTTCAATAGGCTCGTGCGGAAGGAGTGGCTCGTGAAGAATCCTGCCCGCGCAGAGCTGCTGGGAAGAGCCGCGGTTGCCTGTGCGGTCCTCGGGCTGGCCCTGTGGTTGACCATCAGCGCGTACGCCGCTGTGGTCGCGAGCGGCGGCGGGTCCTACCAGACCGCCGATTGGCTGATCAGCTACGCGGGCGGGTTCGTACGCCGCGGGCTGTTCGGCTCGATCTACCTCGCGGTGTTCCCGCAGGGCCAGGCGGGACTGTGGGTGCTGTTTGCTCTGCAGGTGCTGCTGTACGCCATCCCGATCCTGTACGCGCTGCTGTGGCTGACCCGGTCGAGATTCAGCTGGTTGGGCGTGGCATTGGTGTGTGGACCCGCGGCGTTCGCGTTCGTCGGCTGGGACACCGACGGCTTCGCGCGCAAGGAGTCCCTGGGCCTGACTGCGCTGACGCTGATCGCGATCGCCGCGTCCTCGGCACGAAAGACCGTTCTCCGGCAGGCGCTCGTGGTCGCGGGGCTCGCGGTGTACGCGGTGGCGGTGTTCAGCTGGGAGGGC
>JADGPB010000341.1 GCA_017882655.1 Propionibacteriales bacterium | reverse complement strand
GTGACCTTCTCGCCGGTGACCTGCTCGATGACGTTCGGGCCCGTGATGAACATGTGGGCCTTGCGGGTCTGGATGACGAAGTCGGTCAGAGCCGGCGAGTACGCCGCACCGCCCGCGCACGGACCACAGATGATCGAGACCTGCGGCACAGCGCCGGAGAGCTTGACGTTGGCGTAGAACACCTGGCCGTAGCCGGACAGCGAGTCGATGCCTTCCTGTACCCGGGCGCCGCCTGAGTCGTTGATGAAGACGAAGGGGGTGCCGCACTTGAGCGCGGACTCCATCATCTGGACGACCTTGATCGAGTGGATCTCGCCCGCGGAACCACCCATGACCGTGAAGTCCTGGCTGGCGACGTGGATCGGACGGCCGAGGACCGCGCCGGTGCCGGTGACGACACCGTCGGCGGGCATGTCGGCCTTGTCCATCCCGAAGGTGACCGTACGGTTCTTGCGGAACAGCCCGATCTCCTGGAACGTGCCCTCGTCGAGCAGGGCGTCGAGGCGCTCGCGCGCCGTCATCTTGCCCTTGTCGCGCTGCTTCTGGAGCTTGGCCTCGCCACCGCCCGCGCGGTTGTGGAGCCGAGCCTTGTGCATCTCCTCGATGCGGTCGGCCATGGTCCTGGCCTTGGCTGTCTTCGCCATGCTCATGCCCTTTCGACGGTGACGCTGTGATCGCGCCCACCCAGTGAGACCTTGTAGGTGATCGGGCCAGTGACCGCCTGGGAGTTGCCGCTCGTGGCTTCCTTCTCCTTGTCGAGCTGCTCCGGCGTCTTGCCGACGTTCTTCGGGCCCTCGTCGCGGGTCTTGAAGAACCCCGGAGCGACCGACGGGAACATCGCGTACGTCAGCACGTCCTCGTCGGAGCCGTTATCGCCTTCGAGCTTGCCGGCGTCCGACACCAGCGTGTCCCACTCGGGAGTGAGCAGGTCGGCCGGACGGACCGTGATGGGCTCCTTCTTCGCCTGCTGGTGAGCGATCTCGACAACCTCGGGGTTGCGCTCGCCGATGCACTCGCCGTAGTAGCCGAGCATGAGGTCGGCGAACTCGCCGGTCATGACCTTGTAGCGGCCCATCAGCACGTTGAACACGGCTTGCGTGCCGACGATCTGGCTCGAGGGCGTGACCAACGGCGGGTGGCCGGCGTCGGCCTTGACGAGGGGAACCTCCTCCATGACCTCCTTGATCCTGTCGCCGGCGCCCTGCTGCTTGAGCTGGGACTCCATGTTGCTCAACATGCCGCCGGGGATCTGAGAGGAGAAGATGTCGGTGTCGACCAGGGTGGCGGACTCGAACGCCTTGTACTTCGGGCGTACCGCTGCGAAGTGGTCGCGGATCTTGATGAGACGCGCGGGGTCGAGGTTGGTCGTGTACTCGGTGCCCTCGAGCATCGCGACGAGGGACTCGGTGGGGTTGTGGCCCGGGCCGAGCGACATGGACGAGATCGACGTGTCGACGACGTCGGCGCCGGCCTCGATCGCCTTCATGAGGCTGACCAGCGTGACGCCTGTCGTCGCGTGGCAGTGGACGTTGATCTGTACGTCGCCGTACGTGTCCTTGATGCCCTTGACGATGTCGTACGCCGGCTGCGGCTGGAGCAGCGCGGCCATGTCCTTGAGTGCGATCGACTCGGCACCCATGTCCAGGAGCTGGCCGGCGAGCTTGATGTAGCCCTCGGTCGTGTGCAACGGGCTGATCGTGTAGCAGATCGTGCCCTGCGCGTGCTTGCCGGCCTTCTTCACGGCAGCCATCGCCTGAGCCATGTTGCGGGGATCGTTGAGCGCGTCGAACACGCGGAAGACGTCCATGCCGTTCTCGGCGGACTTCTCGACGAACTTGTCGACGACCATGTCCTCGTAGTGACGGTAGCCGAGCAGGTTCTGGCCCCGGAGCAGCATCTGCAGCTTCGAGTTCGGCAGCAGCTTGCGGAAGGTCCTCAGACGCTCCCACGGATCTTCGTTGAGGTAGCGGATGCAGGCGTCGTACGTCGCCCCACCCCAGCACTCCACACTCCAGTAGCCAGCCTGGTCGATGTCCTCACAAGCACCGACCATGTCCTCCATCGCCATACGGATGGCGATGAGGCTCTGGTGGGCGTCGCGGAGCACGACCTCGGTCACACCGATCGTTCGCGTCATGCGTCCATCCCACCAGGCAGCCCCATCTCGGGCCATACCCCATGGGGGTTACGGAGCAGGAATCAGGCCATGATCGGCGGCGGGTGGATCAGAATGCCGTCCGCGACGTCCTCGATGAGGCTCCCCGGTGGCTCTCGCAACGCGCGATACGTCACCACCCAGTCGTTCACGCACACACCGAGGTGGATGCCGAACGGGATGACGAACAGGACACCGGCGGACGAGCGAAGGCCGACGATCAGGGCGAGACTCACGAACAGGGTCGGAGAGAGGGCGACGATGGCGTACCTCTGCTTGGAGAAGCGCTGGCCCGGTGCGGTGCAGTACAGGTACGGCAGCACCCGGGCCACGAACGCCCACGCGAACCGGGGCTTGCCGCCGTACGTGGAGATCACCAGTCCGTGGATGCCCTCGTGGGCGACCAGGGCGACCCCCAGGATCACCACCATCACGAGGAGGTCGAGGGGTGCGAAGGTCAGAACCTGCGCGCTACGCCGTGGGAACGCGACCATGAGCGCCGCGTAGGCCGCAGCCAGCGCGACGACAGTGCTCATTGCGCTCAACCCGATGCTCGCCGACCGCGACGGTCGCCAGGCAACAGGACGTGCGCCCGGTGGGGCGGACTCCACGGTCAGAACCTACCCCGCGCTGACTAGCAGCGACAGTACGTTGTGTCGGCGGCGCGGCTTGCCGTTGAGCGCGGGGGTGTAGAGGATGAGGCCGTCCTTCAGGTCCTCCACCAGGGACCCTCTGGTCGCGCGCAGGGCGACGACGACCAGGAAACAGTCTCCGATTCAGCCGGCGATGTGGACGGCGAACGGCAGGACGAACCACCCGGGGACGCTGGCAGGCAGGCCGGCTCCTTTGCGAGCAAACCGCCCGATCCGGGTGTCTGGACGCCGGGCTAGGTTGGGGACGTGAGCACGTTCGCCGTCATCGGCTCCGGGTTCCGGTCCGCGATCTACTGGGAGGTGGCCGCAGGGCTGGACGGGATCGAGTGCGTCGGCGTGGTGACACGACGGCCGAGACCGCTGCCTGTGGCGACGTACGACTCCGTCGACGCTCTCCTGCGCGAACACCAGGTCGACTTCGTCGTGACCTCGACGCCCACGTCGGTCACCCCAGGGCTGATCGTCGACTGTGTGAACCGCGGCGTACCGGTGCTGGCGGAGACTCCCCCGGCTGGATCCGCCGTTGAGATCGCCGGCCTGTGGCGCGCCGTCGGTACAGCCCATCTCGTACAGGTCGCTGAGCAGTACCACCTCATGCCGCTGCACGCGGCGCGGCTGGCCGCGGTGCAGGGCGGCCTCATCGGCCGCGTCGGACAGGCGCACGTGTCGAGCACGCAGCTGTACCACGCGGTGTCGCTGCTGCGGCGCTTCCTCGGCGTCGGCATCGAAGCGGCGACCCTGAGGTCGAGCCGCTTCTTCGCGCCGCTGGTCAACCCACTCGACCGTGGCGGCTGGACCGGCGACCTCGAGCCTCACGACGCGACGACGACCCTCGCCACGCTCGACTTCGGTGACGGACGCAGTGGGCTGTACGAC
>JADGPB010000340.1 GCA_017882655.1 Propionibacteriales bacterium | reverse complement strand
CACTTAACATGATGAACCGAACGGGCTGCGGGCGGCTCCTCTGGGGCGTACCTACTTCTGCGTGGCCCGGCGCTCGGCGGCCTCGACGGTGTTGCGGAAGAGCATGGCGATGGTGGTCGGGCCCACGCCGCCGACGCGGGGGGTGATCCAGCCGGCGACCTCTTCGCACCGTACGTCGACGTCGGGGAGGAGCTTCTTGCCCTCGTACCGGACGCCGCCTCCGACGACGACGGCGCCGGGGGAGATGTGCTGGGGCTGGAGGATGCCGGGTACGCCCGCGGCGGCGACCACGATCGGCGCGCGCCGCGTGTACCGGTCCCAGTCGGGCACCCCGGTGTGGACGACGGTGACCGCCGCGTTCGCGGTCGGCCGCTTCAGCGACAGCAGCATCGACAACGGCCGCCCAAGGGTGAAGCCGCGCCCCAGCACGACGACCTCGCGCCCAGAGACCGGGATCTCGTAGAACGCCAGCAGGGCCTCGATGCCGGCGGGGGTGCACGGCAGGGGACCGGGCATCCCGAGGGCGAGCCGGCCCATGTTCATGGGGTGCGCGCCGTCGGCGTCCTTGTCAGGATCGAGCTCGACCAGCGCAGCCTCGTAGTCGAGGTTGGCCGGGATCGGGTGCTGGATCAGTACAGCGTCGATGTCCGGATCGGTGTTGTAGTCGCGGATCACGGCGATCAGGTCTGCCTGGGTCGCGTCGTCGCCGAGGTGTACGTGGCGGTTGGTGAAGCCCAATTGCGCGGCGCGCTCCTGCTTCATCCGGACGTACCCGGCGGACGAAGGCTCGCTGCCCACGAGGATCGTTCCGAGCCCGGGGTTGTGCCCTGCGGCCCGCAGCGCGGCCACCCTCGGCTCCAGATCGGCGAACACAGCATCGGCCACCGGCTTGCCCGGCATCATCACAGCAACCACAGCCCGTACCGTACAGGCCGTCGCGGCCGAGCCTGAGAACTGATCCACGAAACCTGACCGCCTTGCTTGTCCTCACGTGTTGTTCTCGGGATGCGGCGCCGCACCGGGCAAGCCTGTCCTCCGAAATGGTCGTCATCTGCGCCTCCGCAGGTCGCGGCAGACCCGACTGCTCCGAAGTGGTCGTCATTGGCCCCAGATCAGGCCCTTTGACGACAACTTCGGAGGACGCGTCTTCGAGGCCGTCATCTGCGGCCAGAATGGCGACAACTTCGGAGCATCGACGGGCCAGTTCATTCCGAGGGCTCAGTCCGTATGCGTCAGCCCGTGCTTTCCGTACGTGCCAGCCCGTGGCAGAAGATGTCGAGGAGGTCGTCGACGGTGCTGGCCTCCGCGGTCGCGTGGGCACCGCGGGACGGCGCGAAGAACGGGTAGACCATGCCGAGCAGCATCCAGACGACGAGCTCGGGGTCCTTGGGTACGAACTCACCCTGCGCCACTCCGTCGGCGACGATCTGTTGCAGGGGCCCGATGAACCGCTGCCGGTACGCCTGGCCGAACGTCGCCCGGTGCTCGGCCTCGAGGCTGCCCACGTCGTGCATGGCGAGCCGGAGGATGGCGCGGCGCTCGACGGGGACGTCGAACATCCCCCGTACGACCCGTCGCAGCTGCGCTTCGGCAGAGCCACCGCCAGCCATGCCTGCCGCGATCACCACGGCGATCTCGTCGAGGTACGCGGTGAAGATCTCGCTCAGCAGGTCGGCCTTGCCGGTGAAGTGGTAGTACAGCGCGGCCTTCGTGATCCCGCAGGCGTCCGAGATCTCGCGCATCGCGACCCCGTCGTACCCGCGCTCGACGAAGAGCGACGTGGCCGTCTCGAGGATGCGCTCACGCATGCGCTGACTCCTGCTGGATCGGTGCCTCGGCTTCGACGGACCGCTTCTTCAGCAGCAGGGCGGCGACGAGGAGGACGACACCGAGGATGCCGACCAGGGCGAACGCGTCACCGTAGCCCTCGGCGCCCGGCGACGAGGCTGCGATCGCACCCACGACGGCAGCGCTGAGAAGCTGGCCGATGCTGGTGAACGTGTTGACGAGGCCCTGCGCCGCGGAACGCTCCTCCGCGGTCGTCTCGTTGAGCGTCACGTAGCGGATCGGCGCGCCGAGCAGCGAGGACAGCCCGAGCCCGATCAGCACGCTGGCGATGCAGTAGACGAGCAACGATGACCCCGTACGGCTGAGCAGGAACATGCCAAGAGTCATCACCGTCACGCCGGTCACGATCACGGCTTTCGAACCCACCTTGTCGAGCGTACGTCCTGCCAAGGGCGATCCGACCGCCATCGCGGCAACGACCACGAGGAGCAGGTAGCTGGCCATGTGCGCGCTCACGCCGAGGGCCGCGACGGCCAAGGACGGCATGAACACGAGACTGGCCTCGCCGATTCCGGCGCCGGCGGTGAGCGTGTAGCCGAGCGCGAGCTGGCGCCGCTTGAAGAGGGCGACCGGGAAGACGGGGTTGGCGACGCGGCGCTCGAACAGTACGAGGATGACCCAGGCGATCACCGAGACCACCAGCCACGGCCACACGGACACGCTTGCCACGGAACCCCAGAAGCGAGCGGTGTCGATCGCGCCGAGTCCCAGCGCGAGGCTCGTCAGTGCGACCGCCAGGACGCCCATGCCGAGCCAGTCGAACGCGCCCGTACCGATGCGGCGGTGGGGGAGCAGCGCCCACGCGAGGGCGATGACGACCGCGGCCATCGGCAGGTTGATGACGAACAGCCACTGCCAGCCCAAGGGGAGAAGGATGCCGCCGAGCACCGGGCCGATCATGAACGCGATGCCGAAGACGGCACCGATCATGCCGAGCGCGCCGCCGCGCTTCTCCGGCGGGAACGTGTCGCCGATGACCGCACTGGCCACGGGGAAGATGCCGCCCGCACCGAAGCCCTGGATGGCGCGCCCGGCGAGCAGGACGGCGAACAGGCCCGTGCCGTGCGACAGGATCACGACGATCGAACCGAGCGCGAACAGCGCCACGTCGAGGATGTAGATGGCGCGACGGCCGAAGCGGTCGGACAGCTTGGCCATCAGCGGCGTACCGATGAGGTTCGTCAGCACGTACGCGCTGAAGATCCACGATCCCGCCCGCGAGTCCAGCCCGAACTCGGCCTCGATGGCCGGCAGCGCCGGACCCACGATCGCGATGTCCAGGGCGCCCATGAGCACACCCACGAACAGCACGGCCACCGTGCGATTGCGTTGCTTGTCGTCCACGCGATCTCCTAACCGAGCGGTTAGTCAGGAGTCTAGGACGAACGGATCGCCGATCGCGAATCAGCCGCCTGCGTCAGTGGCCGAGGTAGCGGCCCGGACGGTGGTTGAGCGCGAGAACGAGGTTGAGCACCACGGCGCCGGCGGCCGACAGCGCGACGACTGCCGGGGCCACGATCGCGAGCGACGCAACGATGATGGTCCCGTCGAGCGCGAGCTGTACGTAGCCGGCGCGCCACCCGAACCGCTCCTGTGCGAGCAGCGCCACCGTGTTGAGACCCCCGAGGCTCGACTTGTGGCGGAACAGGATGAGCATGCCCACGCCGGCCAGGAGGTTCCCGACTCCGACGGCGTACGGGCCGTTGAGGCGCAGCATCGGCATCGCGAGCGGGTGGAGCAGCGCGAAGGACGAGACGAGCACGATGGAGATCAGCGTGCGAACCGTGAACGACACCCCCTTGCGGCGAAGCGCGAGCGCGAGGAACGGCAGGTTGACGAGCAC
>JADGPB010000339.1 GCA_017882655.1 Propionibacteriales bacterium | reverse complement strand
AGGCGGCCGCCCGCCGACGCAGCGCTGCCAGATCTCCGCCGGACGCCGCGTCGCCCACGAGCGGCGAGCCCACGCCCACCGCCACGGCACCCGCGGCGAAGTACGCCCGCGCCTCGCCCAGGCCTACGCCGCCGACCGGGACGAACGCTACGTCAGGCAACGGCTGGCGCAGGGCTGCGAGGTACGCGGGGCCTGCCGCCGAGGCTGGGAACAGCTTTACCGCCACCGCGCCCAGGTCGAGCGCCTCGTACACCTCCGTGGGCGTGAAGACGCCCGGCGCCACCGGGAGGCCCAACGCAACTGCGCGCCTGATCCCCGCCGTGATTCCCGGGCTCACCGCGAAGCCTGCCCCAGCCTCGGCGACGGCCTCCGCCTCGGCGAGCGTGACGACCGTCCCGGCCCCGACGAGGCATCCCGCGGGAGCCGCAGCAACCAGCCGGGCGATCACGCGCACGGCGTCCGGGGTCGTGAGAGAGACCTCGATGAGACCGACCCCGGCGTCGAACAGGGCCAGGGCCGCCGCCTCGGCGGATCCGCCGGACGATCCCCGGACGATCCCCATCACCCTGTGCGTACGCAAGGTCTCGACCAGGTTCACCATTCCGCGAACCCGCCGTCGTCGTGGCGCCACACGGGGTTGCGCCAGGCGTGCCCGCGCCGATCCGCCTCGCGGACACGCGCCTCGTCGACCTCGATCCCCAGACCCGGGCCGGTGAACCGCTCGACGTGGCCGTCGACGAACCGGAACGGCTCCCGGTCGACTACGTAGTCGAGCACCTCGGCGTCCTCGTTGTAGTGGATCCCGATGCTCTGCTCCTGGATGAGGTGGTTCGGCGTGGCGAACGCCACCTGCAGACTGGACGCCAGGGCGAGGGGCCCCAGCGGGGAGTGCGGGGCCAGGGCCACGTCGAAGGTCTCGCACAGCGATGCGATGCGCCGTACCTCGCTGATCCCCCCGGCGTGAGAAAGGTCCGGCTGAGCCACCGCGATCCCTGCCTGCAGCACGGGCAGGAATTCCTGGCGCGTGTAGAGGCGCTCCCCGGTCGACACAGGGGTGACCGTCGACGCCACCACCTGCCCGATCAGGTGGCTGTTCTCGGGTGCGACCGGCTCCTCGAGGAAGAACGGTGACAGCGGTTCCAGGAGGCGGGCCAGCCGGCGAGCGGTGGCGAGGGTGAACCGGCCGTGCAGGTCGACGGCCACGTCACGGTCGGCGCCCAGCACCTCGCGGGCCGCCGCCACCCGGTCGTATACCCCCTGCAGGGACGCGGGCGTGCCGAGCGGCTTCATCCGGCCCGACGCGTTCATCTTGACCGCGGTCATGCCCTCCTCGACCACCTGCGCGATCTGGTCGGCGACCTCGGCCGGCTCGTCACCACCCACCCAGCAGTAGACCCGCACGCGATCGCGCACCGGGCCGCCGAGCAGGACATGGACCGGCAGCCCGACCGACTTGCCCAGGAGGTCCCACAGCGCCTGGTCGAGCCCGGCGACCGCGCTGGAGAGGATGACCCCATGGCGATAGAACGACCCCTTGGACATGACCTGCCAGTGGTCCTCGATGCGGAAGGGGTCCTGCCCGATCAGGTACTCGGCCAGCTGGTGGACGGCCGTCCGGACCGTCTCGGAACGCCCCTCGCAGGACGCCTCCCCCCACCCGACCAATCCGCCGGACGTCTCGACACGGACGAAGAGCCAGCGTGGCGCGACCAGGAAGGTCTCTACTCGGGTGATCGTCTCCATGGTCTATCCCTTCGTGGCGCCAGCGGTCAGGCCCGCGACGATGTAGCGCTGAGTGAACAGGGCGATGACCATGATGGGCACCGTCACCACTGTGGACGCCGCCATCAGGGCGCCCCAGTCGATCGAGGCGTACCCGATGAAGTCGTAGATCGCCACGGGCAGCGTCTTCGTGCTGGATCCCGACAGCACCAGGGCGAACATGAAGTTGTTCCAGCTGAAGATGAAGCTCAGGATGCCGGCGGTGGCCATGCCGCCGCGGCTCAGCGGCACCATGAGGTGCCAGAACGCCCCGATGTGGGTCAGCCCGTCGACGAGTCCCGCCTCCTCGATCTCGAGGGGGAGTCCGTCGAAGAACCCCATCATGATGTACACGATGAGCGGCAGCGAGACGAACATGTGCGACAGGATCAGCACCCACAGCGAGCCGACCAGCCGCAGGTTGCTGAAGATGTAGTACCAGGGCACCAGCAGCGAAATACCGGGGATCACGCGGGCCATGAGTACGACCAAGGCCGACTTGTTCATCACGAACCGGCTCATCGCGAAGGCTGCCGGTACGCCCAGCACCAGGGACGCCCCCGTCGCGGAGAGCGCCACCACGGATGAGTTGATGATGTAGGCGCCGAAGTTGCCCTGTGCGAACACCTTCGTGAAGTTCTCGAGGGTCGGCATGAACGCGATCGTCTTCGCCACGTCGTAGATGTCCACGTTCGTCTTGAAGGCGGCCAGCACCATCCAGACGATCGGCAAGACGAGGAACAGCACCACGAGCACGAGCATCGTGAACCGGAAGACCTTGTACCGGCGGGACTGGATCATGAGGCCGACTCCTCCCGCTTGCGGGTCAGCAGGAAGATGCAGGTGACGATGATCACGAAGAAGAGGATCAGTACGGTCGAGCTGAGGGCGTACTCGTTGTAGTCGAACGACAGACCGTACGCGTAAAGGTTCAGCGTCTCGACCTCGTTGAACGAGCCGCCGCCCTTGCCCTTGGCGGCGATCAGGATGTCGAAGGTCTTCAGGGCGTCGATGCCGCGCAGCAGCAGCGCCACGATCAGCGTGGGGCGCAGCATCGGCAGCGTTATCCACCGCAACGTCTGCCAGCCGCTTGCGCCGTCGACCCGGGCGGCCTCCTGCGGCTCGTCCGATAGCGATGTGAGGCCCGCCAGCAGGATCAAGACGACCATCGGAGTCCACTGCCAGATGTCCATGAACATCGTCGTCGGCAGCGCCGTGTACTCCCCCGCCAGCCACGGCTGCGCCGGGATGCCCACCGCCACCAGCAGGCGGTTGACCGGCCCGATCGACGGGTCGAATATCAGGCGCCACATCATGCCGACCGCTACCGGTGTGGCCACGAGCGGCATGAGGATCGCGATCCGGACCCACTTCTCGCCGCGGAACGGTCGCCACAGGAGCAAAGCGATGCCGAGGCCGAACAGCATCTCGAAGAACAGGACGACCACGGTGAACGAGACTGTCCGCCCGACGGCGGGCCAGAACCGGTGGGTGTCGGTGAGGACGTCGCCGTAGTTCTTGAGCCCGACGAACGTGGACTCAGCGCGGACCGAGCCCGAGGCGTCCGTCAGGGACAGCCAAGCGGTCCAGACGACCGGGAACGCGATCAGGCAGACGATGAAAGTCATCGCGGGCAGCGCGAACAGCCAACGACGGTGCTTGTTGGCCCAGTGGGACAGGGCGTCGCGCCGTGTGGCGCGCGAGGTGAGGACAGAAGTCATGGTGGCTCCTTCCGAGGGTGGGGACGCGTGCGTCCCCACCCTCGGGGCTGGGACGGACTACTTCTTCTCGCTATCCAGGACGGTCTGGAACGCCTTCACGGCGCTTTCGACCGACGCGGTCACGTCGGAACCCTTGATCGAGTCGACGATCGGCTGGCCGACGGCTTCACGCGCCTTCACGACCTGGGCGACGATGGGCCGGTCGTGGTCGACGCCGCCCTT
>JADGPB010000031.1 GCA_017882655.1 Propionibacteriales bacterium | reverse complement strand
CCCTCGCGTCCACCGCAGCGCTCACGTCGCTGCTCGTGACGATGTTGTGGCTTCTGGGCTGTCTGGCACGTCCGTACCGGCCGTGGAAGGTCGTGGTGGTTGTCTCGATGGCAGCCCTCGCCGCCCTCGCGTACGTGCTCCCGGCAGGACGCAGCTTCTTCGCCATCGCGTGGCAGCCGGCCGCCCTGGGATGGGGGCTGTTCGCGGGCGCCATCGGCGCGTTCGTCGTCGAGATCGCGTTCCGGGTCTCCCGGGGCAGGGTGACCACGGTGGAGGCCGGGCACCGTCAGCCCCAGCCCGGGGAACTAGCATCGAGGACGGCCAGACCCCTGGGCACGAGGCCGTACACCGAGGACCACCATGGTCATCGCGTGCCTGACGCAAGGAGCACGCATGACGACTGAGGAGATCCTCGAGCTGTTGAACGACGTGGCGGCCCGCGTCATCATTCCGCGCTTCCGGGCGCTCACGGCCGGCGAGATCGACGAGAAGACGCCTGGCAACTACGTGACGATCGCCGACCGCGAGGCCGAGCTGGCCATCGCCGAGCGGCTGCGCTCCGTCTATCCGGACGCGCTCGTCGTCGGTGAGGAGGCGGCCTTCACGAACTCCGGGCTCATGGCTGCCTTGCCCGAGGCGCCGCACGCGTTCGTCATCGATCCCGTCGACGGCACCCGCAACTTCGTGAACGGCAACCCGGACCACGCGGTCATGGTCGCGGAGCTGAAGGCGGGCGAGGTCGTCCGCGGGTGGATCGTCCAGCCGGAGTACGAGGAGTCGTACGTGGTGGAGCGCGGCGCCGGCGTCACCCGCAACGGGGAGCTGCTGCGCCCGGTCCCTCGTACGGGGTTGCCGCGCGTCGAGTCGTCGTCCAAGCGCGACCTCGGGGCCTTGGCGCACAGGGCCGACTGGCCCATCGGCCGCACGCGCTTCTGCTGCGGCATCGACTACCCGAGGCTGCTGACCGGCGACGTGGAGGCGCTGGTCTACCGGAATCCGAAGCCCTGGGACCATGCCGCCGGGGCGCTCATGATGACCGAGCTGGGCGCGGTGGCTCGGCTTCTCGACGGCACCACGTACGCACCGGGCCGACCGCACGGTGTGCTGCTCTCGGCCGCCTCGGAGGATGCCTGGCACGCGGTCGCCGACGCGATCGGCGCCGGCTCTCGATGAGCCTGAGCGACGATGTCGTGGCGGTGGTCCGGGTCGTACCGTCCGGCTGCGTCGTCTCGTACGGCGACATCGCCGAGCTGCTGGGCACCTCACCACGCGTGATCGGCCACGCGATGGCCACGCTCGAGGTGCCCGATCTGCCGTGGTGGCGGGTGGTACGGGCGGACGGCGGCATGGCCGACCACCTCATCGACAGCGCCGTACCTCACTGGCTCGAGGAAGGCATCGGCTTCGCCGACGGACGGGTACGGATCCGGCGACATCGCGTCGACCTCGCGGCCCTCGCCGACGCGGCCGAGTCACTCCTCGGGCCGCTCCCGGGAGCCGGCGACCACCAGTAGCCCCGGCGTCAGCCGCGGCCGACCGCCTGGATCGGGAGCGTCCGGACGGGCTTGACCCCTGAGGCGGCCAGCTCGACGTAGGCGTGGTGGATCGACGCGCGTACCCACTCCTCGTCCCACGGCCACTGCAGCTCGGGGTGTGAATATGCGTCCGACTCGGCGACGCCTTGCGTGACGAGCCATTCGCACTGCCCGTAGATCGCGGCCAACCCGGCGCGCTGCCAGGCGACGAAGTCGGGCTCGACGAGCTCGCCGTGCCCCGGAACGACGATCGCGTCCGGCTTGCACAACGTGAGCAGCGCCTCCATCACCTGCGGCCAGTTCTTCAGCGACGTGGTCTCGTCGACCTGCGGCGGCGCGCCGTTCTCGACGAGGTCCCCGGCGAACAGGACGCGCGCCGCGGGAACGAGAATCGCGAGGTCCCCCTGGGTATGCCCGGGCCCGAAGTAGCCGATCTCCACGTGGTTTCCGCCGAGGTCGCGGGCGGCCAGGATCGAGATGCTGGTCGTGGGACCTACGACGTCGTCCGGCGCGAGTCCCTGCCCGATCGCTGCCGCACGTGCCGCATCGCTCGTCAACGCCGCCGCCGCCGCCTCGTGACCGATCGTCTCGACACCTGCGAACGCCGCGAGCCCGTACGTGTGGTCCCAGTGGTGGTGCGTCACGACGACGTGGCGCAGCGGCACGTCGGTGACCTGCGCGACAGAGTCGCGCAATGCCTGGCCCTGAGCCGGGCTGGAGCCGCTGTCGACCAGCAAGGCACCGCTCGTTCCGACGACCAGCCCGCAGTTCACCGTCGCGGGTTCGAGCGTCGTCACGTACACGCCGCCGCGCACAGGACGCCAGACGATCGGTGACAACTGGCCGGTGGAGTTCATGGGTGACAACCTACCCAGGACGCAGGCGCACCCCTTTCGGTACAGGCCGGCTGGCGCGGCGGGGCTAGACTTGGCACTCTCAGGTTCCGAGTGCCAGGCGTGAGGAGGTGACATGCTCGACGACCGCAAGCTCGCTGTCCTGCGAGCGATCATCACCGACTACGTGGAGAACTCCGAGCCCGTCGGCTCGAAGGCTCTGGTCGAGCGCTACCGCCTCGACGTGTCGCCGGCGACGATCCGCAACGACATGGCCACGCTGGAGGAAGAGGGCTACCTCACCCAGCCGCACACGTCGGCCGGGCGCATCCCCACCGACAAGGGCTATCGGCTGTTCGTCGACCGGCTCACCAGCGTGAAGCCGCTGTCGCCCGCCGAGAAGAGGGCCATCTCGACGTTCCTCGGCGGCGCGGCCGACCTCGACGACGTCGTGTCTCGGACCGTCCGGCTGCTCGCCCAGATCACCCAGCAGGTCGCGATCGTCCAGTACCCGATCGTGTCGACCGCTGTGATCCGCCACATCGACGTCATTCGCCTCCACGCCGATCGCGCGCTCGTCCTGCTCGTCACGTCGACGGGCCGGATCACCCAGGCGCATATCGAGATACCGGCTGGCACCGCCGATGAGGACCTCGAGGCGTCGGCCGTAGGGATGGCGGCTGTACGGAACCTGACCTCCGCCGAAGCCGTACGCGCTCTGGCTCACCTGGCACGCGAAGCGGTGCCGGGCATCCTGCCGTCGGTCGTCGCCGCTGTCACCGCGCTGCTGGCCGCCGACCCGACGACCCGGGTGGTCGTCGGCGGGGTCCAGAACGTCGCGCGCTTCGGCGACGACTTCCACGCCGCGATGGAGCCGGTGCTCGAGGCGCTCGAGGAGCAGGTCGTGCTGCTCCGGCTGCTCGGCGAGGCCAGGAACGACGTGACCGTACGGATCGGGCACGAGAACGAGTACATCGGGCTCCAGTCCACGTCGGTCGTGGCCAGCGGCTACGGCATGCCCGACGATGTCTGGGCCACTCTGGGGGTCGTTGGCCCCACCCGCATGAACTACCCCTCGACGATGGCGTCGGTGAGGGCCGTTGCCCGCTACGTTGGCCGTTTCCTGGCCGAAGGATGACTGACCTGTGACCGACTACTACGAGACGCTGGGTGTGCCGCGCGACGCGACGGCCGACCAGATCAAGAAGGCGTACCGCAAGCTCGCCATGCGCTACCACCCTGACGTCGCCTCCGAACCCGATTCCGCCGAACGCTTCAAGCAGATCGGTGAGGCCTACGAGGTGCTCAGCGACTCGAACAAGCGTGACCTGTACGACAGGGGCGGCGACCCGATGGGCCGCGGCGGCGCGGGCGGCTTCGGTGGCATGGGGAACATGGGCGGGTTCGGCGGCTCGTTCGACTTCACGAACCTCGTCGACGCGATGTTCGGCGGCGGGGCGTCACGCGGGCCGCGGTCGCGCGTACAGCGTGGCCAGGACGCGCTCGTACGGCTCCGGCTGACGCTCGCCGAGGCTGCGTTCGGCGTCACGAAGCCGCTGTCGGTCGACACGGCCGTGGTCTGCCACGTCTGCCACGGGTCCGGCTCGGCGGGCGGCGACCCCGTCACCTGCCGTACGTGCCAGGGCCACGGCGAGATCACGCAGGTGCAGCGCTCGTTCATCGGCGACATCCGTACGACCCAGCCGTGCCCGACATGCCGCGGCTACGGCACGACGATCCCGAATCCCTGTGGCGAGTGCTCCGGCGAGGGCCGCGTCCGTGCCAGCCGGACCATCAACGTGAAGATCCCCGCCGGTGTCTCGACCGGCAACCGGATCCACCTCGAGGCTCAGGGCGAGGTCGGCCCTGGCGGCGGACCTGCCGGCGACCTGTACGTGGAGCTCGGCGTCACCGAGCACGAGACGTTCACGCGGAAGGGCGACGATCTCGAGGTGGTCGTACGGCTGCCGATGACGGCCGCCGCTCTGGGCACCGCGGTGACGCTCGCCACCCTCGAGGCGGAGCGCGACGACAGGCCCCTCGAGGAGCAGTCGGTCGTCATCGAGGTTCCGCCAGGAACCCAGTCGGGCACCCGGATCACCGTGAAGGACAAGGGCATCCCGCGCCTGCGCGGCTCCGGCCGCGGCGACATGGGTGTCACCGTGATGGTCCAGACGCCCACCAAGCTGAACGAGGAGCAGAGCGAGCTGCTGCGCCAGCTGGCCGAGCTGCGCGAAGAGACCAAACCGGAGGCGCACCTGCACCGTGCGGGCTCGAAAGGCGGCCTCATCAGCTGGCTCAAAGAGACGTTCAGCGGGTGAGCGACGGCTTCTTCGTCGCTTCGCTGAACGACCGGGTCGGTGTCGGCTCGATCGTCACGCTCGACGGTCCGGAGGGCCGCCACGCCGCCGTCGTACGGAGGATCGGGCGCGGCGAGATCGTCACCGTGACCAACGGCGAGGGTCGGGGTGTGCGCGGACCCGTCGTGGCCGTACGGAAGGACGGGCTCGACATCGAGGTCGCCGAGCTGCTCGCGGCGCCGATTCCGGCTCCCCGAATCGTCTGCGTCCAGGCGCTGCCGAAGAACGAACGGGCCGAGCAGGCGGTGGATCTCCTCACGGAGCTCGGCGTCGACGAGATCGTCCCCTGGCAGGCGTCGCGGTCGATCGTGCGCTGGTCAGGGGAGCGCGGCGAGAAGTCCCTGGCGAAGTGGCAGGCCGTGGCGCGGGAGGCGGCCAAGCAGTCGCGGCGGCTCACGATCCCCGTGATCGCGCCACCGGCCACGACGGTCCAGGTGGCTGCCCGGCTGGCAGCGGCTCCCGCGGCGTACGTACTTCACGAGGGCGCCTCCGTGCCGGTCGCCACCGTTCGGCCGCCGCGAACCGAGATCGTCCTGGTCGTCGGCCCGGAGGGTGGCATCGCTCCCGACGAGCTCGCCACCTTCGAGGCGGCAGGCGCGCACCTGATCCTCATCGGCGACACCGTGCTGAGGTCGGTGACCGCCGGTGCCGTCGCCGTGGCCCAGCTACGGCTCCTCGCCGACATCGACCAGCGCAACGGGTGAGGCGGCAGTGAGCTTCTCGTTCGAGGTCGGTGCCCGGCTCGAAGGCGGGCTCGGCCGGACCGGCGTCATCACGACGCCGCACGGCACCATCCGTACACCCGCTTTTGTCGTGGTCGGCACCAAGGCCACCGTGAAGGCGGTCCTGCCCGAGGCTGTCGCAGACCTTGGCGCACAAGCGGTCCTCGCCAACGCGTACCACCTGTTCCTGCAGCCGGGCTCCGAAATCATCGACGCCGCGGGAGGCCTCGGGCGCTTCATGAACTGGTCCGGACCGACGTTCACCGACTCGGGCGGCTTCCAGGTGATGAGTCTCGGCGTTGGCTTCAAGAAGGTCCTCGCGATGGACACGGCCGTGCCCGACGACGAGGTCATCGCGGAGGGTTCGACGCGTCTCGCGACGGTCGATGACGACGGGGTGACGTTCACCTCGTACCTCAACGGCGACACCCACCGCTTCACGCCCGAGGTCAGCATGCGGATCCAGCACGAGCTGGGCGCGGACATCATGTTCGCGTTCGACGAGCTGACGACGCTCATGAACACGCGTGACTACCAGGAGCTCTCCGTCGAGCGGACCCACGCCTGGGCCGTACGCTGCCTCGCTGAGCACGGTCGCCTCACGCGCGAGCGCAGCCACCGCCCGTACCAGGCGCTGTTCGGCGTCGTCCAGGGCGCGCAGTACGAGGACCTGCGCCGCCAGGCGGCGAGCGGACTTGCCGCGCTGGAGGTCGACGGGCGGCGCTTCGACGGGTACGGGATCGGCGGCGCGCTGGAGAAGGAGAACCTCGGCACGATCGTCGGGTGGGTGTCCGAGTCGCTGCCCGAGGACAAGCCTCGCCACCTGCTCGGCATCTCCGAGCCCGACGACCTGTTCGCGGGGATCGCCGCGGGGGCCGACACGTTCGACTGCGTGAACCCGTCGCGTGTCGCACGCAATGCCGCGATCTACACCGCCCGCGGCCGCTACAACGTCAACACGGCTCCCTGCCGGCGGGACTTCGGCCCGCTCGAGGACGGCTGCGGCTGCTACACGTGCACGCACTATTCGAGGGCGTACCTCCACCACCTGTTCAAGGCCAAGGAGATGCTCGGCTCGACGCTTGCGACGATCCACAACGAGTGGTTCACCGTGAAGCTCGTGGACGACATCCGCGACAGCATCGAGCAGGGCCGTTTCGCGGAGCTCCGTACGGAGTGGCTGGGCGCGTACCAGGCGGGCTGAACCTCAGTGGCCGCGGAACGGCAGCCGGTAGCTCGTGGTGGTCCTGGCTAGGTGGCGGTTGAGCTGCGGGTCTCGGGCGATGACAGCGGCCCAGCGCGACTTGAACAGGTCGGCGGCGGCGAACAGCTCGGTCCAGTCGCGGCTCGGCGCGATCGTCTTCGACTCGTGGTGCAGCAGCCGCACGTCCGGCGTGTACACGCTGCGGTAGCCCAACGCGGCGATGCGCAGGCACAGGTCCACGTCGTTGAACGTGATCCGCAGCTCGGGATCGAAGCCGCCCACCTGGTCGTACACGGCCTTCCGCACTGCGAAGCAGGCGGCGGTGACGGCCGTGGTCGCCCGTCGGGTCCACAGCATGAGCTCCTGCGTTCGCGTCAGGCGCCCGTCCAGGCGAAGCCCGGAAAGGCTGTTGCCGGCCACGGTCTTGATGCCGAGGCCGATGCCTGCGTGCTGGACGGTGAGCCGGTCGGGGTAGAGCAACAGGCAGCCGACGACGCCCACCTCAGGCTGTTGCGCCTCGGCCGCGAGCACCTCGAGCCAGGACGGCTCCAGCACCTCGGTGTCGTTGTTGAGCATCACGAGGATCTCGCCGCGGGCCGCGTCGGCGCCGGCGTTGCAGCTCCTCGCGTACGAGAACGGCTGCTCGGGCCAGTCGATTACCCGGAAGGACTCGTGGCGAGCGGCCACGTCCTCGTACCACCTCAGCACGGCCGGATCGTCGCTCCCGGTGTCGACGAGGATCACCTCGAAGGACTGGTACGCGGTGGTGGCGTAGATCGACTCGACGCATCGGCGCACGACGTCGAAGGCGTTCTTGCTCGGGATGACGATCGAGACGAGCGGTTCGCCGGACATCGGGTAACGGACGCTCCACGTGCCGGGGAGGTGTCCGGGCGCGACCGTACACGTCGGCGTCCCCTCCGCCGCGAGCGCCGCTTCGAGCACCTCGATCGCGGAGGCGTCGGGCACCGGAGACGCGCCGACGACTCGTCCCGCCACGATGCCCTCGGCATGAGCGCAGGTCGCGCCGCCGCGGGTGAGCCGGAGCTGGAGATCCCACAGCTCGGCGCCCTGTATGTCGTGAAGGCCCTCGGCCGCCACGACCTGAGAGGTACGGAACCAGGTGACCGTTCCGAGGTACGGCATGGTGTGGAGCAGCTCGGGATTCCAGCCGGGCTTGAAGAACGGGTCGCGGCGCGCCACCTGCTCGACGTCGCGGTGGTCCACGGCGAGAACCGCGACGTCGTCGCCGCCGTACACGATGTCGGCGTTCGGGTCGTCGGTCAGGGCTGCCGCCAGGGTCGCGAACGAGTCGGGATAGAGGACGTCGTCGGGTCCCACGACGACGACGAAGTCGCCGTCGCAACGGGGCAGTGCCGCGTTCACGCGCTGGGCCAGGGTCGAGCCCTCGAGGACCACGATCCGGTGCCGACGGCTGCGCGGTACGTGCGGCGTGGCCAGAGTGTCGGACGTGACGGTGAGGTCCCAGTTCTCGTACGTCTGCACCAGCACCCTGGCGACGGCCCGCGCGGCCGCTGCCGGCGACTGTCCGGCCACGTCGAGCACGACGCTGACCGTCGGTGAGGACCCGCCGACAGCCCGCGCGGGCTGTTCGGCCTCACGGGCGCGCATCTGCAGCCACGCCCGGTAGGCGATCTGCTGGGTCGCGCTCCAGTTCAGGAGGGCGAAGTACGAGGTACGTGCCAGCCGGGCTGCACCGGGCGCCTTCTCGAGCCCTGCGCGCGCCAGCTTCTTCGCGCTGCGCGTCACGCGACTCGCGAGGTCTGAGGGCTCCGGCACGGCCGTCACTCTATCGGCCGGCCCGGCTTGCCCTATGAGGGCGGACGGGCGCCGGGGACCGGATAGCCCTCATGCCTCCGGACGAGCGGGATGACCCGAAGCGTCACGGGGAGCATGACCACCTCGACCCCGACCTTCCAGATGTACCCGACCAGGATGTAGTTCACGAGCGTGCCCATGGTGATGAGTCCGCCGAAGGCGATCGTGCAGAAGATCGAGGTGTCGGCCAGCTCACCGACGAGCGTGCTGGAGACAAGCCGCCACCACAGCGATCCCGGGCGGGCGCGATCCCGGAGCCGTACGACGACGTACGCATTGAGGAACTGCCCCGCGAGGAAGCCGCAGAGGCTGGCGACGACGATCCGCGGTACGAAGCCGAGCACGGCATGCCAGGCGTTGGCCAGGTCCCAACCAGGTGCGGCCGGTGCGGAGTCGACCGCGAGGAACGTCACCGAGGCAAGCAGCGCGATAGCGAAGCCGAGGATGATCGCGCGCCGGGCCAGCCGCATCCCGTACACCTCGGCGAGCAGGTCGCCCAGGATGTAGGTGAACGGGAACAGGAACGCGCCGCCGTCGGTCACGATCGGGAGCACCGGGAAGCCGAGCACGCTCAGGCTCGGCCCGAAGGCGATGAGCTTGGTCGCGCCGATGTTCGACACGAGCAGGAGCGAGCAGAACAGCGCGAGCACGATGTCGTACAGGCGCTGCTTCGTCGGCTGCTGCAGGGGTGTCACGGGTGTGCTGGGCGCGGCGGTCACGGCGGCATGCTACGTCGAACGCGATTGATACCTGTACTTGTCGTCCGTTCGTGGCAGGATCAAAGCATGGATACCGAACTCGACTTCATGCCGGACGAGTCGGAACAGCTCGATCAGATGCAAGCCGACGAGACACTCGACGACCGTGGGGTCAGTGATGTCCTCGACGAGGGCTACACCACCCCGGAGCACTGGTCCGCAGCCGAGGGGTTCGGCAACACACCTGCTGAGATGCACCAGGGCGAGGGCCTCGGCCGGAAGCTCGCTGCCGAACTGCCCGACGCGCCAGTCGAAGACACCGAATGGCGCGACGACCCCGAAGAGCCTCGCGAAGTCGGCAACCGGCGTGCGGGACGACTGGTCGACGCCAACCACGGCTATGACGGCGAGGACGCGGAGAGCGACACGCTCGCCGAGGACGTCGGCATCGACGGCGGCGCCGCCTGTGCCGAGGAGGCGGCGATGCACATCATCGACCCCACCGAGGACGACGAACTTGACTGAACCTCACCGGGGAGTGAGTGGTGGGTCTACCCCGTACCCACCGATCGAGCCGTACGACTCGGGCATGCTCGACGTCGGAGACGGCCAGAGTCTGTACTGGGAGCAGTGCGGACGTCGCGACGGCAAACCTGTCGTCGTGCTGCACGGAGGCCCGGGTGGCGGCTGCGCTGACGGCATGCGGCGCTTCTTCGACCCGGACAAGTACCGCATCGTGCTGTTCGACCAGCGTGGTTGCGGGCGCTCGACGCCTCACGCGTCCGAGCCGCAGGCGGACCTGAGCGCGAACACCACGTGGAACCTGGTCGCCGACATCGAGACGCTGCGTACCCATCTGGGGATCACTCACTGGCAGGTATTCGGCGGGTCGTGGGGCAGCGCGCTGGCTCTCGCGTACGCCGAGACCCACCCGGAGCGCGTCACGGAGATGGTCCTGCGAGGGATCTTCATGCTCCGGCGCTGGGAGCTCGACTGGTTCTACAACGGCCCGGCCGGTCTCTTACGGCCCGAGTGGTGGTCGGTGTTCACCCAGCCGCTCGGACGCGACGCGCGCAGCCATCTCCACGTCGGCACGCCCGGGAACGACAACATCTCCCGCTACCACGAGCTGCTGTTCAACCCCGATCCGGCCGTGCACGTACCGGCCGGCATCGCGTGGACCACGTGGGAGAACGCCACGGTGAAGCTGGTCACCGATGCGTCCATCGTCGCCGAGGCGCACGATCCGGCGTACGCGGTCGCGTTCGCCCGCATCGAGAACCACTACTTCACGCACGCCGGCTTCTTCCGCCCTGACCAGCTGCTCGAGGACGTCGGAAAGATCCGGCACATCCCTGCCGCCATCGTCCACGGTCAGTACGACATGTGCTGCCCGGTGCGCAACGCGTACGACCTCGCGTCGGTCTGGCCCGAAGCCGACCTCCACGTCGTGCTCGCCGGCCACTCAGCGACCGAGCCCGCCATCGCCGTCGAGCTCGTCGCAGCCACCGACCGCTTCGCCGCCGAGAGCATCAAGTGACCGGAATCGGCTGTCGGCTCTTCGGTGGTCGCGCTTAGGATGTACGGGTCGCCGACCGCGAGAGGGAGAACCATCACAGATCAAGCAGCCACAGGCCCCGCCGCTGAGCGACGGATGAGCATCCCCGCGTCGATCAGCATGGTCAATGTCCTGGGTCCGCGCGATGAGTACCTCCGCATCCTGGAACGCGACCTCGAGGCCGACTTCCACGTCCGCGGCAACGAAGTGACGCTGTCGGGATCCCCGATGGCCGTCGCGCACGCCGCTGAGGTGCTCACAGAGATCGTCACGATCATCCGTACCGGTCAGGGGCTCTCGGCCTCCGACGTCGAGCGCGTCGTGGGTATGACCGCCGAAGCCGGCGAGCTCCGTCCCGCCGAGGTCCTCACCCAGAACATCCTGTCGAACCGCGGCAAGACGATCCGCCCCAAGACGCTGAACCAGAAGCGCTACGTGGACGCGATCGACGCCCACACCGTCGTCTTCGGCATCGGACCCGCCGGCACGGGCAAGACGTACCTCGCGATGGCCAAGGCCGTCGCCGCGCTGCAGGACAAACGGGTCAACCGGATCATCCTCACCCGCCCGGCGATCGAGGCGGGGGAGCGCCTCGGCTTCCTGCCGGGCACGCTCAGCGACAAGATCGACCCGTACCTACGTCCGCTGTACGACGCGCTGCACGACATGGTCGACCCCGACTCCGTACCGCGCCTGCTGACCGCCGGCACGATCGAGGTCGCGCCGCTCGCGTACATGCGTGGCCGCTCGCTCAACGATGCGTTCATCATCCTCGACGAGGCGCAGAACACGTCGGCTGAGCAGATGAAGATGTTCCTGACCCGGCTCGGCTTCGGGTCGACGATGGTGGTGACCGGCGACGTGACGCAGGTCGACCTGCCGAGCGGTCAGCGGTCCGGCCTGCGCGAGGTGCAGAAGATACTGGACGGCCTCCAGGACGTCGCGTTCTGTCACCTGACCAGCCACGACGTCGTACGCCACCAGCTCGTCGGCAAGATCGTTGCTGCGTACGACCGGTACGAGTCGGCCTTGCCGCCGACCAGGAGGGCCTGATGATCGACATCAACAACGAGTCGGGGCTCGAAGCAGACGAGCTCAGTCTCGTCGCGCTGACCCGGTTCGCCCTTGACCGGCTGCGGATCCATCCGCAGGCCGAGGTGTCGATCCTGCTCGTCGACGAAGAGACGATGTCGGACTACCACGTGCGGTTCATGGACGAGCCAGGGCCGACAGACGTACTGAGCTTCCCGATGGACGAGCTTCGTCCCCCGAAGGACGACGAAGAGCCGCCGCTGGGCCTGCTCGGCGACATCGTGCTCTGCCCGGCGGTGACGGCGAGGCAGGCCGCAGACAACGGGCGGACGACCGAGGAAGAGGCCGAGTACCTCCTCGTGCACGGCCTCCTCCACCTGCTCGGATTCGACCACGCCGAGGCGGAGGAGAAGGCCGTGATGTTCGGTCTGAACGACCAGATCATCGCGGCCTGGGGCCAGCGCAAGCACGTACGCGCCTGATCGCGGCGTCTAGAGGTCGTCCCGGATCGCTAGACTGCGCTGACAAGCAACCGTCGACCTAAGCGAGTGACGCTTCTACGTGACCGAGTGGCTAGAGATCGGCCTCACCGTCGCCTTCGTCCTGCTCGCGGCGGTGTTCGCGATGATCGACACGGCGTACGCCGCGATGAGCCGCGCCCGGGCGAAGCATCTCGTCGAAGAGGGCGTCAAGGGAGCGGTACGGGTCGAGCAGATCCTCGCTGACCCTGCGCCCACGATCGCGACCGCACAGTTCCTGTGCCTGACATTCGAGGCGCTGGCTGTAGCGACGATCGGCGTGCGCGTGTACGCCTCGGTCGACTCCATGGCGGCACGGCTGCTGATCACGGCCGCCATCGCGGTCATCCTGCTGTTCATCGTGGTTGGCGTCGGCGGGCGGACCCTGGGCCGTCAGCAGGCGACGAGCGTCACGCTGCGTACGGGCCGGATGATGAGCCTGCTCACGACCGTGCTGTTCTTCGCGCCGCAGATCATGATCATCGTCGGCAACATCATCACCCC
>JADGPB010000338.1 GCA_017882655.1 Propionibacteriales bacterium | reverse complement strand
CGACAGCTAAGAGGCGCTGGTCCGGTTCGTACGCCGGGACCAGGACGACCACATCAGGCCTCCAGCGCCTGAGGAGCCGATCCAGTGCGACCTATCTCCGTCATTCCTCGACTGTGAAGCGGCCTTCTTTGGCTTCACTGTGCGCGCGCTGGCGAACTCCAATGAGCCGGTCGGTCAGAGTGCGTCGTTGCTGAGCCGGTCGAGGGCCGCGAGCCAGTGCTGCTCCAGCTCGGCCGGGTCGAGATCGGTGCCGACGTGCTCGTGGCGGATCTCGATGAGGGTGTTGTCCGCGTCCTGCGAGATGAGGTGTACGTCGACGAGCGTCCGAGGCGAGTCCTCGTCCTTGTGCCACGAGAAACGGATCTGCTCGAGCGGGTGGAAGCTGCGGGTCACGCCGTACGTGCCGTCTGCGGCGCGCCAGGAGTCACCCTTGTCGCCGAGCTGGCCGCCTTGGCCGAGGAGCGCCTCCATACCGGCAGGACTGAGCAATGTGGTCCACACGGACTTGATGGGATGGGACACCGCGCGGCTGACGACCAGCGTGGTGTCCTTGGTCTCCGACTCGATGAGCTCCGTCATGATTCGACCTCGATCCGTGAGCCCGGACCTCCGTTGGTCCGGGAGATTCCCGCCGGTTTTCCCGGCGTGACCCACACTAGCCGTGGGCTCGGACAGTCGCGACGTCAAGGCCGGATCACAAGACCACGGACCCGCTGTTCATCAGGGTTTTGGCCTCCACTCGCGTGTCGGTCCCGGAAACCTGGCTCGTCTCTAGTACAAACGAACCAGGTCCCGGACCCGGTATGAGCCGGCCCGGGACCTAACAGCGTTCCGCGCGACCCATGCGCCCACTGCGCCCACTCGAATGCCGTCCGCACGGTTATCCACAGGGCAGCCCGGCAAGACCCCTACGGCGTGCTCGGCCGGGCCAGGCTTAGTCCATGCGCACCCCCGCACCATGCGTCCTTCCGACACAGCCCACCTCCCGCGCTTCGCTGCTCGCGGCCGGGCTCACCCGCCAGATGATCGAGACCCAGGTCGGGTCAGGTCACCTTGTACGGCTGCGGCGCGGCGTGTTCCTTGCAGCTTCGGCGTGGCCGTCCGACCAGCCCGGCAGGCACGTGCTCCTGGCCAAGGCCGAGCAGGTCGTGCACCCGTCGGCCGTACTCAGTCATGCGTCAGCTGCTCTGGTGTGGTCCCTTCCCCACCCAGGATTCGCGCCGTGGGACCAATCACCTCCGGCTGTGACCCTTCCCGCCCTCGAGGGCGCGAAGTCACGCCGGGGGTTGGTCGTACATCACATCGGGGTCCTTCCGCCCGGTCAGGTGACCCGCGACGGGGAGGGTTACGCAGTCACCACGGTGGCCCGGACCGCGGTGGACCTGGCCGCCGCGCTGTCGTTGCCGTCGTCGCTGGTCCTCCTGGACGCGGCCGGACGACTGATCATCGAACAGATGGTGCCGAAGGCAAGACGTCAGGACTTCGGCAATCCGCGACTGGTCCAGGTTGTTCGGGGGCTCCTGTCGGACGCGGCTCGGTTCCGTCGCTCTGCAACGCTCCAGCCGCATATCGAGCTCAGCGATCCTCGCCGCGAATCCGCGGCGGAGTCCTTGTCTGCCGGGCAGTTCTACCTCGCAGGGCTTCCCACGCCGGAGCTGCAGTACCCGATCCGCACGTCGACGGGCACCTACTACCCCGACTTCTACTGGCCCGAGCACCACCTCATCGGCGAATGCGATGGTGTGGTGAAGTACACCGATCCCGCCACCCTGGTCGCCGAGAAGGTGCGCGAGGACTCTCTCCGCGCACTCGGCAACCGATTCGTTCGATGGCTCGGCCGTGAGGTGATGGCCACGCCCGACGCCGTCGTGGGTCGGGTCAGCCGGGCGCTCGGCATGTGAGACCCGGGTTGGGCGGCATATCGAACTGGCCAGAGGGACAGGTCAGTCGAGAACCCGGTTTGTGCAGTGTATGAGGCGGTGATCAGTCGGCAGACCCTGCACAACTCGGGTCTTCGGCCTGCCCACCCCCGAGGCCGGGGGCATAACCTGCTCAACCTGGGCTCACGCGCGCCGGACGCCCCTTCAGGCTCACGCTCGGTTCTCCAGCGAGCCAGAACCGCCAGGACGTATCCACAGCCCTGCTGATGCCCACGCGGGGGCCGGTCACGATCTCCCCTGGTGGCCCCGCGACCAGAGATGCTCGGACGCCGCCGAGCACCAGCCCGGAATCCGCTGCGGTGAGCGCCAGCGCAGAGCCCAGGTTGCCGGGGCCGCTGGCCAGACGGGCGTACGGGACGTGGCCGCGCCGCATCCGTACCGCCTCCTCACCGGCCACCACCTCGCCCGCCCGCAGCAGCACAGCCGATGCCGTGCCCTCGACATCACAGACCACGTTGACGCAGGAGTGGATGCCGTAGGACAGGTACACGTACAGCCGGCCTGCCTTCCCGAACATCACCGCGTTCCTCGGCGTCCGCCCTCTCCAGGCGTGCGAGGCGGGGTCAGCCTCGCCCTCGTACGCCTCGACCTCGGTCAGCCGGATCGCGACGCCGTCGACGGTGAGCACGGCGCCGAGCAGGGCTGGGGCTACCAGGCGAGCCGGTCGGTCGAGGTCCACGCGACCAGTCTGCCGCTCGCACGGTAGCCTGTCGTGGTGCTCGGACGTCGCGCAGTTCTTCGCGTTGCCGTCGGTGCGTTGGGTCTCGCCAGCTGCTCGTCCACCGCGTCGACGTCCTCGTCCACGCCGCCGTCGAGCACACCCACACCCTCGTCGTCGATCCCGGCGCGCGACTTCCTCGGGCCCGGTGAGGCGACTGCCGTGATCAAGGAGCTGGTGGCGGCAGCAGGGACGATCAACGCGATCAAGGTCGAGATCTCCGCCCACGAGGCCAGCCTGAGCATCGTCAGCGGCATGACCGCCAAGACGTGGGCCTGGCGCAAAGGGACGATCCTCGTGGTCGACTCGGACACCCAGTTCGTCGGGCAGAAGATCTTCGACCCCCGCGACTACGACGTCTCCGACATCTCCGGCATGTTCGAGACGGCAGCAACCCTCGCCAAGTCGGATTCCGGGCAGCAGCTACAGATCGTGGAGTACGCCGACCGCACGGTCTACATGACGGTGACCACGAACCCCGAGTCACTCACGGTGTTCTTCCGTAAGGACAGGAGCCTGGTCTCCCAGGTGGACCTCACGACACTGAACGGCATCCGGGAGGCGTACTCCGACGTCGTCGAGACGAAGAAGCTCGTCAACGCTTTTGGCATCCTCCCTAACCAGGGCGGGATGTACGTGGACGTCGCGGTGCTCGACACGATCGTCCGGACGGTACGACAACCGCGCCTTCCGGTCCGTACGACCACCCGTCGCGAGGCCACCAAGCTGTCACCGTTCGACCCTGCACTGGTCAAGCCGACGATCATCGCGACGTCGCTGGACAGGCTCTCAGCCAGAACGAGCACGCAGACGATCGCCCCCGGCTGGAGCCTCGAGGTGAGCACGAAGGACAACACGCCCGAGCCCCGCATGTACTTCACGGTCAACGGCGAGCAGTCCGTCCTGACGCTGGACGGCGTGGACGTCACGCCGCACTGATCAGCCGAGGTTCGTCGCGCTGAAGGTGTCGCACGTGGTCCAGTCGCCGGTCTTGAAGCCGACGGACACCCAGTTCTTGCGCTGTGCGCTCGAGCCGTAGGTCCAGCTCTCCCGGTTGACGC
>JADGPB010000337.1 GCA_017882655.1 Propionibacteriales bacterium | reverse complement strand
CCCAGTGCTGTCCGTTCCGCCGAGCGTGCCCAGATCCTGCATACTTCGCGGTCGGGTCAGCCCTCGTCCGGAATCGCGTTCTGGCGCATCAGACCATAGGACACCGCATCTTCCAGGGCGCGCCACGAAGCTGCGACGACGTTCTCGTCGACGCCGACAGTGGTCCACTCGGTGTTGCCGTCGCTCGTCTCGACCAGCACGCGGGTGATCGCGGCCGTGCCCTGCTTGCCCTCCAGAATCCGCACCTTGTAGTCGACCAGCTCGAGATCGGCCAACCCCGGATAGGTCTTCTCCAGCCCCTGCCGCAGCGCCAAGTCCAGCGCGTTGACCGGGCCGTTTCCTTCGGCGGTGGCCACGATGCGTTCGCCCCTGGTCCGCAGCTTCACGGTCGCCTCACTGACGACCTCCTCGGCTGTCCGACGTTCCACGATCACCCGCCACGATTCCAGCTCATAGAAGCGGGGCAGTCCTTCGATTTCTTCTCGCAGCAACAGCTCGAACGAAGCCTCGGCGGCCTCGAAGACGAAGCCGCGCGCCTCCAGGTCCTTGATGCGATCGACGACCCGCCCGAGGGCCACCCGGTCCTCGGAGACGTCGAGCCCGAGCTCGCGGCTCTTCAGCTCGACGGTCGCGCGGCCCGCAAGTTCGCTGACGAGCATGCGCATGTCGTTGCCGACGAGCCCAGGGTCCACGTGCTGGTAGAGCGTGGGGTCAACTTTGATCGCGCTGGCATGGAGGCCGGCCTTGTGCGCGAAGGCACTCACGCCCACGTAGGGCCTGTGCGGGTGCGGAGTGAGGTTGGCGACCTCGTCGATCGCGTGACTGACCCTGACGAGATCCCCGATCCGCCCCGGCGGCAGGACGGGACGGCCCATCTTGACCTCAAGGTCGGCGATGACGCTGAAAAGGTCAGCGTTGCCCGCCCGCTCGCCGTACCCATTGGCGCAGCCCTGCACGTGGGTAACCCCGGCGTCCACCGCGGCAAGGGTGTTGGCCACGGCGCAGGCGGTGTCGTTGTGGCAATGGATGCCCAGCCGCGTCTCCGAAGTGTCGAGGACATCCGCCACGATGTCGGCGAGGCGGTTGGGCAGCATGCCGCCGTTGGTGTCGCACAGGACGATGACATCGGCTCCGGCAGCAGCGGCAGTCCGAACGACCTCGATGGCGTAGGTCGGGTCGGAGCGGTACCCGTCGAAGAAGTGCTCGGCGTCCAGGAAGACCCGCCGCCCCTCAGCGGTCAAGTGCGCGACCGTGTCGCGGATCATCATCAGGTTCTCTTCGAGAGTCGTCCGCAGCGCCTTGCGCACATGTCGCACGTCGCTTTTGGCAACGAGGCAGATGACCGGCGTCTCGGCCTCACGCAGCGCCGCCACCTGCGGGTCGTCGGCCGCCACCGCGTGCGCACGACGGGTCGCGCCGAAGGCGACGAGGGTCGCATGCTGAAGGTTCAGCTCGGTCTTTGCCCGCCGAAAGAACTCCTCATCCTTCGGGTTGGCGCCCGGCCACCCCCCTTCGATGAACCCGACCCCCAGGTCGTCGAGGTGGCGTGCGACCGACAGCTTGTCGTGCACGGATAGGGACAGCCCCTCCTGCTGAGTGCCGTCCCGGAGCGTTGTGTCGTAGATGTGGAAGGCATCCGGGACGGGGGCACCCGGAACGCCGGGCCGCCGAGAGGTCACGTCGCTGGTCACCTCCTCATGGTGACAGGGCACGGCAGATGGAGGAGATGAGATGTGCAGCGGAAGGTGAACGTGCAAGAGCGCAGGGGTACGGGGGTACGGGGGCGTGCGTGCGAGAGCGTCAGACGTGCACCGCGTCGGCGTGCTGGGGCGCCCACACGCGCACGATGTCGCGCATCGAGAGCATCCCCACCAGTTCCGGGCCCTCCATGATGATCAGGTGCCGGAAGCCGCCGCGCAGCATTGCGAGCGCGGCCTCCTGCAGCGACCAGTCGGGCGAGGCGTATACGACGTCGCGGGTGAGGTGATCGCCCGCCCGCTCCTCATCCGGGTCCTGGCCCTGGGCGACCGAGCCGAGAATGTCACGCTCGGTGAGGATGGTTGGACCGTGCGAGTCGGCATCGAGGACCACGGCAGCCCCCACCCGGCGCTGGGTCATGAGACGCGCAGCCTGACGGAGCGTGTGGTTGGGACCGATCTGAAGGATGGTGGGGCTCATCCCGTCACGAACCTGCATGCGCACCCCCAGGGGGTAGGGAGGCGGGTTACCGATGCAGGCACCCGACCAGGGATCTTCGATGGTTGTCAGAAAGGTAAAGCCACGAGGCCCGGTTGGCTAGCCCCCATCGGCCTATTTGCCCGACTTGCGACGCTTCTTCCTCGGGGCCCGCCACGCGAGAAGCCCCACCCCCAGACACGCAGGTGAGTAAGTGTAACGGTTCATCCGAGCGAAGGCCGGGTCGGGCCCGGCCGGGAGGATGTCGGTCATCGTGAAGCCCACCACTGCGCGCCAGGCCATGAGCGCCCCGGTGACACGCGAGCCGAATCGCCATCTACTGAGCGTGCACGCCGCCCCCGCGGCGCAGGCGCCGGCCACCAGCAGCGCCATCCCCTTGCCCGGAAACTCCTTCTCGGGAAGCCCGACCACGGTACGTGACATCGTGTCGCGGTTTCCGAACGGGAAAGACGACCCGTACGCCCACCCGACGTGCAGCCCTGCCGCCGCCACGAACGCTCCCCCGGCAAGCCAGGACGCGACTCGGCTCGACGCCTCGATCGCTGCGTCCCAGTCAGTCACGGACGTACTCGTTCCACTCCTTGTAGCGGTCAAGCTCGCCTCGCGTTGCCTGGTGGAAGACGTCGAGCAGATGCCGGGTGACGGCGCCGGGGTGGCCCGTGCCGACCGGTCGATCGTCCACGGAAACGATCGGCACCAGCTCGGCCGCCGTGCCGGTGAAGAAGGCCTCATCGGCCAGGTAGAGGTCGCTTCGGACCAACGAGTGCTCGACCACCTCGTGGCCCTCGTCTCGCGCGATCGCCATGGCGGCGTCACGCGTCAGGCCCGCCAGGGACCCGTCCACCAATGGCGGTGTCACGACCTTCTTGCCGTAGACGACGAAGATGTTCTCCCCCGAGCCCTCGGCGACTCGCCCGTCGGGCGTGAGCATGATCGCCTCGTCGTAGCCGGCCCGCAGGGCGGCCGCCTTGGCCAGCGAAGAGTTGATGTACTGCCCGGTGGCCTTGCCCGCGGGGGGAATCGTGTTGTGCCCGATCCGGGTCCACGACGACACCGCGACCCGGCACCCCTTCTCTGCCGCCTCGGCGCCGAGATAGGCCCCCCACGGCCACACGGCAATGCAGGCCTGCGTCCGGCTCGGTATCGGGTTGAGCCCCATCTCGCCGTGTGCCAGGTAGAGCAGCGGCCGGATGTAGCAGGAGTCGAGATCGTTGACGCGCACGGTCTCCTTCGTGGCCTCGACGATCTCGTCGACAGTCCAATCCGGCTGCATCATGTAGATGCGCGCGCTGCGGAACAGTCGCTCGATGTGCTCCGTCAGCCGGAACACTGCCGGCCCCCGCGGGGTGGCGTAGGCGCGGATCCCTTCGAAGACCCCCCAGCCATAGTGCAACGTCGGGTTCAGGATGTGGATCGTCGCGTCGTCCCAGTCGACGAGCTCGCCGTCCATCCAGATCTTCTTCGTGGGCGTGATCGGCACCAGTTCACCTCTTCGTCGTTCTCCTGCGATTGCACCACACGCGGGA
>JADGPB010000030.1 GCA_017882655.1 Propionibacteriales bacterium | reverse complement strand
TACGGACCGGAGAACCAGGCGTCATGACCCGCGAGCGTCGCCCAGCCGGTGTTGAACACGTCGGGGGTCTTGACGGAGTCCGCGCGGGCGGGACCGGTGGCGAAGGTGGCCTTCCAGTCGGGGTACGTCGACTTGTAGTTGACCACGATGTCGTTCTCTGTGGCGCCCTGCGTGACGGACTCGATCTGGTCGTAGCCGTCAGTCGTCGCGCAGTTGAACGTCGCGTCCTCGCCGTTGCACGCCTTGGCCGTGGCCTGGAAGTCGGCCAGCGAGAACTTCGTACCGTCGTTCCAGACCGCCTTCGGGTTGAGGTTGAACTCGACGGAGAGCTTGTTGTTCGTGACGGTGGGCGTCGGCTCCTTGGTCAGGTAGTTCTTGTCGAACGTCGCGGTGCCGTCTGCGGCGAAGTCGAAGAAGTACGGCGTCATCGGCTGGCGCACACTCGTGAAGTCGACCTCGTTCCCGTCGACGTTCATGGGGTTCCAGTTGTCGGCCAGAGAGCCGATCGGCAGCTTGAGCTCACCGCCATCAGCGATCTGGTCGCGGGATTTGGCGTTGATCTGCTGCGATGTCGCTGATAGTGACGGCGCCGAACTTCCGCCCGTCGCGCCCGGCTGGCTGCCGCAGGCGGTCAGGGTCAGTGCGAGCGCGGCTGCGAGTGGTGCAGCGAGCAGGGTGTGAAGCTTCACTCTTCCTCCAGAGGGTGCGGCGTCACGGCGCGAACAGCCGTGTTCCTGGGTCCAGGACAAACCCTAGTTCCGCTTCAATGGAAGATGTAAGGAGTCCGGTCACCTTTTGCTAACGATGTTCTGCACCACGACGATCTCCCCTTGTCAGAGCACCTTTGTGGGCCTCGCGTAGTAGCAGGCGACGAGGTGGTCGACGCGCGTGTCGCCTGCGCCCCGCGCGGTGGCACTCAGGCTGATCGCCTCCTGAAGCGCCACGACAGCGCCTGCGGGTGCTGGATCGAGCGGCGGCATGGTTTCGAGGCACGGCGTGCGCTGTTCGGGTGTGAGCTGCTCGAAGATCGGGCAGCGGGTTCGGAACTTGCAGCCGGAGGGCGGGTTGGCGGGGCTGGGAAGGTCACCGCGCAGCAGGATGCGCGTCCGGGTCCGCTCGGTCTGGGGGTCCGGGATCGGGATCGCGGAGAGCAGCGCTTGCGTGTACGGATGGCTCGGGCGGTTGTAGACCTCTGCGACCGTGCCGATCTCGACGATCTTGCCGAGGTACATCACGGCCACGCGGTCGGCGATGTGCCGGATCACGGCGAGATCGTGCGCCACGAACAGGTACGACAGGGTGAGGCGCTGCTTGAGCTCCTCCAGCAGGTTGATGATGCCCGCCTGGATCGACACGTCGAGCGCCGACACCGGCTCGTCCAGCACGATCAGCTCGGGCTCGAGCGCGAGGGCCCTGGCGATGCCGACGCGCTGCCGCTGGCCACCCGAGAAGTGCTGCGGGTAGCGGTTGGCGTGGCTCTCTTCAAGGCCCACGGTCTTCAGCAGCTCCATCACTCTGGTCTCGATCTTGCCCTTGGACCAGCCATGCACGCCCAGCGGTTCCGCGATGATGTCGAAGATCGGCATCCGAGGGTCGAGGGAGGCCATGGGGTCCTGGAACACGACCTGCAGGTCGCGTCGCATCGTCTTCGTCTCGCCACGGTTGAGCCTCGAGGTGTCCTTGCCGAAGACGACGATCTTGCCGTCGGTGGGGGAGTGGAGGTTGAGGATCTCGAGCAGCGTCGTCGACTTGCCGCAGCCCGACTCGCCGACCAGCCCGAGCGTCTCGCCGCGCCGCAGGTCGAGGTCGATCCCGTCGACCGCGTACACAGTCCCGACGCGCCGGCGCAGCACTGCACCCTTCATGAGCGGGTAGTGCTTCTTCATGCCGGCCAGGCTGAGGACCGTGTCGCGCTCGTCGCGGGGGATCGACTCGAACACCGTCCGCTCGATGACGGGCGCAGGGAAGATGTCCTTGCTGGTCAGCTTCTCCGCACGGATCCGGTCGCTCTCCCAGCAGGCGGTCGTGTGCCCGGGGCCCACGGGGGCGAGCTCGGGTTCCTGCTCGCGACAGCCGGCGTGAGCGAGCGGGCAGCGCGGTACGAAGGGGCAGCCAGGCGGGAGGTCGACTACCGTCGGCGGGTTGCCCTGCAGCGTGGCCAGCGGCTCGGAGTTCGTCGCGTCGAGGCGCGGTACGGCGCCGAGGAGGCCGATCGTGTACGGCATCCTCGGGTTGTAGAAGATGTCGTCGACGCTGCCCTGCTCGACGGGGCGTCCCGCGTACATCACGGTGACCCGGTCGGACATCCCCGCCACCACACCCAGGTCGTGGGTGATCATGATGACCGCCGCGCCGGTCTCGAGCTGGGCCTTCTTCAGCACCTCGAGGACCTGGGCCTGGATCGTCACGTCGAGGGCCGTGGTCGGCTCGTCGGCGATGATCACGTCGGGGTCGTTCGCGATCGCCTGGGCGATCATCGCCCGCTGCCGCATGCCGCCGGAGAACTCGTGCGGGAACGACTTCACCCGCAGCTGGGGGTTCGGGATGCCGACCAGGTCCAGCAGCTCGACGGCGCGCTTCCACGCCTGCGTACGTCCCACGTCGTGGTGGGTCTGGATCGCCTCGACGATCTGGTCGCCGATCGTGTAGACGGGCGTGAGAGCGCTCAGCGGGTCCTGGAAGATCATGGCGAGGTCCTCGCCGCGGATGGAGGACATCTCCGCGTCGCTGAGGCCGACCAGCTCCCGTCCGTGCAGCGTGATCGAGCCGGCGATCCGCGCGTTGCGTGGGTGCAGGCCCATGATCGCCAGGCTCGTCACCGACTTCCCGGAGCCGGACTCGCCCACGATCGCCATCGTCTCGCCCGCGAGCAGGTCGAAGCTGAGGCCGCGTACCGCCTTGACCAGACCCGCCTCGCTCGGGAACGTCACGTGCAGGTTGCGGACACTGAGGACGACGTCGCCCGCCGCGGTCTGCCGGTTCCTTATGGCCGGTTCGGTGGTCGTCATGCCTGCCCTCCAGAGAGCGACGACGGGTCGAGCGCGTCGCGCAGTCCGTCACCGAGCGCGTTGACGCACATGACGAGCAGCACGAGCACGCTCGCCGGTGCGAGGAAGATCCACGGTGCGATGGTGGTCGACTGGGCCCCTTCCGAGATGAGCGTGCCGAGCGACGTGTCCGGGGCCTGGACGCCGTACCCGAAGTAGGACAGGCCGGCCTCGCCGAGGATCGCGTAGCCGACGCCGAGGCACACGTCGACGATGAGCATCGAGGCGATGTTGGGGACGATGTGACGCACCAGCAGTCGAGGGGTCGAGAGGCCCATGAAGCGCGCCGCGGCGACGTACTCGCGCTCCTTCACCGACATCGACAGGCTGCGTACGACACGGGCCGAGAGCTGCCAGCCGAACGCGGCCAGCAGTACGACCAGCAGCAGCCACGCGTACTGGCCCTTGGGGCCGCCCTGGGACACGATGGCGATGAGGAAGAACGACGGCAGGACGAGCATGAGGTCGATGACCCAGAGCCACGCCCTCTCGTACCAGCCACCGATGTAGGCGGCCGACGAACCGATGAGCGCTGCCATGGTCGTCTGGATGATCGCGACCATGAAGCCGATGATCAGCGACTTGCCGAGACCACGCACGGTCCGGGACATGACGTCGAAGCCGGCCTGGGTGGTGCCGAAGAGGTGCTGGGCGGACGGGGGCTTGTAGTACTGGCCGAGGTCGCGCTGGTCGAACTGCCAGGGGAGCAGGTACTGGCCGAAGAGCGCGAGGACCACCAGGACGCCGATGATGACCAGGCCCACCACGGCGCTGCGGTTGCGGAAGAACCTGCGACGTACGAGCTGGCCGCGGCTCAGGCGCTTGCTGATCGGGGCGATCGGGGCCGTGGCGCCGTCGAGGGCCTCGGGCTCTTCGCTGATGCGGAAATCTATGGACATCGTCGCCCCCTCAGCTCAGCCGTACGCGCGGGTCGAGGAACGCCACCATGAGGTCCGCGAGGAGCGCACCGACGAGGTAGCAGAGGCCGCCGAAGGCTGTGACCGCCACGACGCCGTTGATGTTCTGCTTCGAGATCGTGTCGACGCCGTAGATGCCCATGCCCTGGAACGCGAAGATGCGCTCCGTGAACGTGGCGCCCACGAAAAGCGTGGCGGCCTGGAACGCGAAGTACGTACCGGTCGGGATGAGGGCTGTACGGAGAGCGTGCTTCATCACCGCCTTGTTCTCGCGCAGGCCCTTGGCGCGGGCCGTACGGACGAAGTCCGAGCCGAGCGCGTCGAGCATGAGGCCGCGCTGCAGCCGCTGGAGGCCGGCCATTCCGAGCAACGTCAGCACCAGCGTCGGCAGCACCATGTGCTGGACGCGGTCGACGACGTCGGAGAGCGGGTAGCTCGGGAGCGTGCCCGTCGACTTCTCGCCGAGGAACAGGAACAGCTGGAAGCCGACCTGCTTGTTGACCACGGTGGCGACCATCTTCGAGACCTCGCCGGTGACGTACGAAGGGGTTGCGACGAGGATGAGTATGAGCGCGGTCACGACGCGATCGGAGATCCTGTACTGGCGGACGGCGGTCCAGGCGCCGAGCGTGACGCCGATGAACGTACCGAGCAGCCAGCCGATCGTCACGAGACGGAACGAGACCCAGATCCGTCGTCCGATCTCGTCGCCGACATCGGCGCCGCCCGGGCTCGTACCCCAGTCCCAGTGCAGGAAGATGCCGCGGATCCACGTCACGTACCGGTCCCACAAGGGCACGTGGTCGGACACGTTCGCCGCGCGCAGGATGTTCTCGATCGACTGCGGGTCGATCGGCGGGTTGCGTACCTCGAACAGCTGTCGCGGATGCAGCTGCGTCTGCGCCAGCACCCATGCCAAGGACACCGCGATGAACAGCAGCAGCGCGTAGTTGGCGATACGCAGCAGCAAGTACTTGACCATGGCACCTCCTCGACCGTTGCCCGCAACATACCCGCCGGGGACCAGGGTCCGCCTCCCAGGCCGTAGCTGTACCCCTCGGCGAGAGCACCTGTACCCCTCGGGGAGAGCACCTGTACCCCTCGGCGAGAGGACCTGTACTGCTGCCAGGTCAGTACCACGTGCGCAGCCTCGGCTTGATTCCGAGCAAAGAGCCAAGTTCGCAGTCGAACTCCGGGGATGTGCCGAAGACTCGCTCGAACGTGCCGAGTACGAACCTCCATCCGCGCCGGAGCGAAAGGTCCGACCGGCGTGCTGCGTCGCCGTCCCGATCGGTCTGCGCCGTGTGAAACTCCCGACCGTCGTACTCCGTGGCCACCCGCACCTCTTCGTACGCCATGTCGAGACGGCGCTCGATGCCGTACGAATCGATCACGGGGTACTGCAGCTGAGGGCATGGGAATCCGGCGTCGAGGATCCGGCACCTTTGCCAGGACTCACCATGCGACTCGGCTAGGTGGCTGACGCGAGGGGCCAACTCCTGTGCCTGCGGGAGCCCGGGGAGGCGGTGCAGACAAGCGATGTACGAGCAGAGGTCGTCCGTGGTGATCAGATGTGCGAAGGCCATCGCGTCGCAGGCTGCCAACGCGTACGGGCGTCGTCTCAGGCGGAGAAGATCGGCGGCGGTCCTGAGTGGCGTGGTGAGTCGCAATCCCGCAAGCTCCATCACGTCGTCGTCGGGGATCCTCGTCGACTGCCGGACGATCGCGTAGTCGTGGGCGGAGCGATACCGGGTGTGGGGCACTAGGTAGCTGGGTCGCAGTTCCCAACGACGCCCGGGCGGTCTCGTATCCGCACCAAGCACAAACGCGGCGTAGTCATCGCTAGCAACCGCGTGGTCGGGTACAACGATCCGTGCAGCCTCTGCGCGCACGATGGTCGAGTCAGGGACGGACGCGTCGATGGCTACGGAGTGGACGACCCAGCGGATGCGACCCAGCCTTCGGGCCTCGAGGAACTCTCGTCGTGAGCCGAAGTGTTCGTGAGCGTCTCGGGAGTGGAAAGGGAGACCGTCGTTGATGAGCATGCGTCAAGCGAAGGGGTCCGACGAGATGCTTGGGCGAGTTATGCACAGGAATGTGTTGTCGGTCTGGGGCTTGTGTTGTCCGCGCGGTACAGGTGCTCTCGCCGAGGGGTACAGGTGCTCTCGCGGAGGGGTACAGGTGCTCTCGCGGAGGGGTACAGGTGCTCTCGCCCACTCGGTAGGCGCAGCTAGATCCAGGAGCCGAACCACATTCTTGCTAGCCACTGGGACTGGGTGAGGAGGGCGTCGGTGATGATCGGGTAGATGAACGCGAAGTTCAGGGTGATGATCGCGAGGATGACGCCGACGACGATGGCGCCCTGACGCCTGCGTGGGCCCGCGTTCGCTCTACCGAGGATCAGCCCCAGCACCATGGCGAGGCAGATCGCGGTGAACGGGATGATCGTGATCGCGTAGAAGAAGAACAGGGAGCGCTCGGTGTAGTTGAACCAGGGGAGGTACGTGGACAGCCCGGCCACGATCGGTACGCCGAACCGCCAGTCACGACCGGCCACCCACCACGCGATCGAGACGAGCAGCGCCAGCGCGGCGAACCACCACAGCGTGGGCGTACCGGTCGCACTGATGACGCGCAAGCAGGTCTCGGTGCTGTTGGCCTGGCAGCCGTCCACCCCGGGCTGGATCCCGTTGACCGCGTCGATGCCGATCGGCCGGGCGTTGATGAGCCACCCGCCGGGATGTGCGGCATAGACGTGGGTCGAATGCTTGATGTAGTCGCCGTTGTGGAACTCCCAGATTTCCTTGTGGTAGTAGAGAAGTGATGCCAACGGCTTGCCGAGCAGCTTCACCTGCCAGCTGTCGGGGTGCTCGACGCCCCACTGCCGGTCGTACCCACCTTGCGTACGCAGCCAGCTGAACCACGTCGCCACGTACACGACGAAGCTGATCACCACCAGGCTCACGAACGCCGGTACGCCGTCGAGGAGAAGGGCCATGTACGAGCGCCGCCGGGCACCTGCCAGACGCCGCGCCGTGACGCTCCACACCACCGCCAGCACACCGAAGCTGGCGAGGACGAAGACGGCGTTCCACTTCGTACCCGTCGCCAGGCCGAACAGCACCCCTGCCACGATCAGCCACGGCCGGAAGATGAACGGGCTCGGCGCACCGCCGTAGTCCGTGAGCCCCTTGCGTTCCAGGTCTCTCGCGAGCCGATGGCGGAAGTAGTCCCGGTCGATGACGACGGCCAGCACCCCGGCGGCGATGAAGAACGCCTCGAAGATGTCGAGCAGCGCGATGCGGCTCATCACGAAGTCCAGCCCGTCGACGCAGAGCAGGAACCCGGCGATGGCTCCCACCATCGTGCTGCGGGTAAGCCGCCGGGCCAGCCGGATGACGACCGCGACGAGCAGGGAGCCGAAGATCAGCGCGGGGAAGCGCCAGCCGAAGGAGTTCATCCCGAACAGCCATTCGCCCGACGCGATCAACCACTTGCCGACCTGCGGGTGGACGATGAACGACGCGTTCGTCGTGTACACGTCCACGTTGCCGGAGGCGATCATGTCGTTGGCGTTCTCCGGCCACGACCCTTCGTACCCCAGCTTGAGCAGCGTGTACGCGTCCTTCGCGTAGTACGTCTCGTCGAAGAGGATGCCCTTGGGGAAGGCGATGCCGACGAGCCGGATGCAGAACGCCAGCGCCGTGAGCCCGAGCGTGAGGAGCCACGACAACCGCGCGTCTCGCGGCGGAGCATCCCAGAGCCGCTCGAGGGCGCTTCGCGCGTCGATCGTGCGAGTGGGTACGAGACGACGTATGCGCCGTCCCCATCCAGACGACCGGGGCGCGGTGGCCTCGGTCGTAGCTTCGACGTCCTCCGCAGAGACCGTCTCCTCGGGGGGCGCGCTCGTCACGCGGGCCATCCTATGGAATGGGCCTCCGACCAAGGCTGTCGGTCACCTGTGAGGGCGTACGTCATCGGCGGCGCAGGCGGAGCCGGCGCGTCTCGTGCGTGTCGTCGAGCTCGACGAACTTGAACGAGTTGGCGAAGTCGGAGAACGTCGCGTAGCCGAGCTCCTTCTCACTGAAGGCCGGGTCCATGCGCAGCAGCTGTCTCTTCACGGTCGAGCTCTCGAGCCACTCCGCGTCCTCGTCGTTGTCGTGGCCGAGCCGCAGGGCTCGCTGCAGCAGCTGTCCCGCACCTGCCCGGAGCTGGGTCTGCTGATCCGTGAGCTTGGCGACCTTGCCCGGCGCGGCCTTCGCCACCGCTTCCTTCTTGGCAGGGGTCGTGACGACAGCCGGCGCCTCGGCGACCGGGTTCTCCTGTGCGACGTTCTCCGGTGCGGCTGGCGCTTCGGGAGTCGTCGTCTTGGCGGTGCGAGAACGCGAGGCCCTCTTGCGTGGCGTCGTGGGCGGGGCCGCAGCCTCCACGGTCGCATCGGGTGCATCGTCGATCGTCTCGATCGCGGCGATGCCAGGCAGCGCGTCGTAGCTCACCATCCGGTCGCACGCCGCCGCCAGAGAGCGGCTCGTCGACCCGGCCACCCCGACGGCCACGACGTACCGTCCGAGGCGCTTCGCCCGCTGCGCGAGCGCGATGTAGTCCGAGTCGCCGGCGACGATGACGAGGTGGGTCAGGTCGGGCAGCCGGAACATGTCCTCGATCGCGTCGACCGCGAGGCGGATGTCGGCGCCGTTCTTGCCGTACGCGGCGGCGGGGAAGAGCTGTACGAGGTCGACGGCGCGCCCCACCAGCTGCCCGCGGTACTCCGCGTTCACGGGCTGCGACCAGTCGGCGTACGCACGGGTGAGGACGAGCGTGCCGAAGCTCGACGCGAAGTCGACCATCGCGCCGACGTCGACCGCAGCCTCCTTCAACCGGGCTGCGACCTGGTCGTCGTGACCGTCGCGGAGGTACTCACGCACCCTGTCCCGCGTGAACCGGCCCTTGCCGTGGACCTCGTCGTACCGCGAGATGACGATGTTGTCGAAGTCGATGTAGACCGCCACGCGGTTGTCCCTGATATCGGCCATACAGGCCAGTGTGGCGCTTCGGGGCGCCATCGCGCGCCACAATGGCGCTCGTGGAGACCCTTGGACTGCTCATCCTCGCCGGAATGCCGATCGGCGACGTCGAGGACGCGTCGCCGGCGCTGCTGCGCGCGATCGGTACGGCCGACGTGGTGGCGGCGGAGGACACGCGCCGGTTCGCGGCGTTCCTGGGCCGGGCGCACGCGACCTCTTCGGCGCGAGTGATCTCGTACTTCGAAGGGAACGAGGCGTCACGCACCCCCGAGCTGGTGGAGCTGCTCGGACAGGGACTCACGGTCGTCCTCGTCACCGACGCCGGCATGCCGTCCGTGTCCGATCCCGGATATCGCCTTGTCGCGGCGGCGATCGTCGCGGGGATCCGGGTCACGGCCGTACCGGGTCCCTCGGCGGTGCTCACGGCGCTGGCCCTGTCCGGCCTCGCCACCGACCGGTTCTGCTTCGAGGGCTTCCTTCCGCGCAGGGGTGGCCCGCGTCGCGCCGCGCTGACAGAGCTCGCGGCCGAACGACGCACGATGGTGTTCTTCGAGGCGCCGCACCGGCTGGCCGAGATGCTCGTCGACGCCGTCACGACGCTCGGCGCGGACCGTCCGGCGGCCGTGTGCCGGGAGCTGACCAAGACGTACGAAGAGGTACGCAGGGGTGGCCTCGCCGAGCTGGCCTCGTGGGCGGCCGATGGCGTCCTCGGCGAGATCACCGTGGTGGTGGCCGGTGCCCCGGCGGGCGTGTTGCCGCTGGCCGACGCGCTGGATGAGGTCCGCCGACGCGTCGCCGCCGGTGAGAAGAGGTCCACTGCAGCGGCAGCCGTGGCGGCACAGTCGGGCCACGACAGACGCGAGCTGTACGACGGTTCGCGCGGCTGACCGGCACCGGCGCCGTGGGCCGTGTCGGATCCACGCCGCCGCGTCCCCTATTCTCGTGCCACGTGACTGACATCACCGTCTTCTCGGGTTCGGCACATCGGGAGTTCGCCGAGGAGGTGTGCACCATCCTCGGGACCGAGGTCGCGCCCTCGCGCACCACACGGTTCTCCAACGACTGTCTTCAGGTCCAGCTGCGCGACAACTGTCGTAAACGCGAAGTCTTCATCATCCAACCGCTGGTGCCGCCGGTGCAGGAGAACCTCGTCGAGCTCCTCCTGATGATCGATGCCGCCCGTGGCGCGTCCGCCGCGCAGATCACCGCAGTGATCCCGCACTTCGCGTACGCCCGCTCGGACAAGAAGGACGCCCCGCGCATCTCGATCGGCGCCCGCCTCATCGCACAGCTGCTCAAGACCGCCGGGGCTGACCGGGTCGTGACGATGGCGCTGCACTCACCGCAGGTGCACGGCATGTTCGACATCCCGGTCGACCACCTCGACGCGACGAAGGTGCTGGCTGACCACTTCCGGTCGCGCGACCTGTCCAACACGGTCGTCGTCTCACCCGACTTCGGCAGCGCCAAGATGGCGAACCACTTCTCGCGGGAGCTCAACGTCGGTGTCGCTGCCGGCTCGAAGCGGCGGCTCGCCGACGACCGCGTCGTGATCGATGCCATCGTCGGAGACGTCGCGGGCAAGGACGTGCTCATCCTCGACGACGAGATCGCGACGGCCGGCTCGACCATCGAGCTCATCGAGAAGCTCCGGGAGATCGGCGTCGGCCAGATCCGCGCGGTGTGCACGCACGGCCTGTTCACCGGGCACGCGGTCGAGCGGCTCAACGGCCAGCACGACCTTGTCGAGGTCGTCACGACCGACACCGTGCCCCAGGTGGGCGGTCTGAACGGGCTCGAAGTGATCTCGGTCGCCCCGCTTTTCGCCGAGGCGATCCGGCGCATCACGAGCGGCGAGTCGGTCTCATCGCTGTTTTCCGACGAGCCCACGTACGGCTGATCCCGCCCCACTCTCATCGATTCCTGGAGGGCTCGAGGAGCACCCTGACGGGGCCCTGAGCCTGAGGGTCGCTGAGAAAGCACCTAGTCAGGGCGAAATTGGGGGTCCGAGGCATACAGATTGGCAATATGTCAAGACCTCAACCTCGTTGCGGCTAGGGAGAATGCCCTTGTGAGCGTGCTAAACTTGGACCCAGGAAGGGGTCTACCTGTTATGACTTTCACCGTCGGAGAAACCGTTGTCTACCCGAACCATGGGGCGGCAGTGATCGAAGACATAGAAACCCGCCAGATGAAAGGCGAGGACAAGCTCTACCTCGTTCTACGCATCGTCGGCCAGAACGATCTCATCGTACGCGTCCCTGCCTGCAACCTAGATCTGGTGGGCGTTCGCGACGTGGTCGATGCCGAAGGTCTCCAGGTCGTCTTCTCCGTTCTCAGGGCACCGCACACCGAAGAGCCGACCAACTGGTCGCGCCGTTTCAAGGCCAACGCCGAGAAGCTGCGGTCCGGCAACGTCATCAAAGTGGCGGAGATCGTCCGCGACCTGTGGCGCCGCGACCGTGAGCGCGGACTGTCCGCCGGTGAGAAGCGCATGCTCGCTCGCGCGCGGCAGATCCTCGTGTCAGAACTCGCGCTGGCCGAGAAGGTCACCGACGAGAAGGCAGAGGTGCTCCTCGACGAGGTCCTCGCCTCGTAGTGAGCCAGAACTTGTCAACTGAGCCGGTCGTCGCCATCGTGGTGGCGGCCGGCTCCGGCGTTCGCCTGGGCGGTGAGGTCCCGAAAGCCGTACGACCACTCGCCGGGCGCCCCCTCGTGAGCTGGTCGGTCGCGGCGCTGGCCGCCGGCGGCGTCACCGAGGTTGTGGTCGTGGTCGGCGATGGGCTGCAGGACGTGTTCGCCGAGGCACTCGCGGACGCGCCGATCCCGTGGAGGATCGTCATCGGCGGAGCAACGCGCCAGGAGTCGGTGGCTCGCGGGATCGCGGCACTGCCCCCGGGCGAGATCGTGCTGGTCCACGACGCGGCGCGCCCGCTCGTACCGGTCGAGGTCGTACGGGCCGTGATCGAGGCCGTACGCTCCGGGGCGCCAGCGGTCATTCCCGTGGTGCCGATGAGCGACACGATCCGGCAGGTCGCCGGCGCGGGCAGCGTCGTCGTCGACCGGAGCGGGCTGCGTGCGGTACAGACTCCCCAAGGCTTCGCGCGCGACGTGCTGGTGAGCGCGCATGCCGCCGCGGCAGGTCGCGAGTACACCGATGATGCGGCGGTGTGCGAGGCATCCGGCTACGAGGTGCTGCTCGTTCCCGGATCGCGCGAGGCGCTGAAGATCACCGAGCCGTACGATCTGGCTGTGGCCGAGGCGATCGTGGCGGGACGACGGTGATCCCCCGTACGGGCATCGGGATGGATGCCCACCGGCTCGAGCAGGGCCGCCCCATGTGGTGCGCCGGGCTGTACTTCCCGGACGAACCCGCTGGTCTCGAAGGACACTCAGACGGCGACGTCGCCGCCCACGCCGCGTGCGACGCGCTGCTCTCCGCCGCAGGGCTGGGCGATCTCGGATCGAACTTCGGCACTGCCGAGCCCGAATGGGCGGGCGCATCCGGCGTGACGTTCCTCACCGAGGTCGCACGTCGCGTACGGGCAGCCGGCTACGAGATCGGCAACGTCGCCGTACAGGTCATCGGTGACCGCCCGCGCCTTGGCACGCGCCGGGCAGAGGCGGAAGCCGTACTGTCCGCCGCCCTCGGTGCTCCCGTCAGCCTGGCTGCCACCACCACCGATCGGATGGGCTTCACCGGTCGAGGCGAGGGCGTGGCCGCGATCGCCACCGCGCTGGTCGTCGCCCGCAGCACCGACTAGCGGCTACCGTACGGCCTCGGCCGGGGCCACGAACGTGTTGCAGACGGAGACGGTCGTCGAGGCCATGCCGAGCTGTATCCAGTACTGGCGGTTGGCAGC
>JADGPB010000336.1 GCA_017882655.1 Propionibacteriales bacterium | reverse complement strand
CCGACGCAGGACGAAGTCGTCGACCTCGCGTGTCACGAGTCCGTACAGCTCATCGGTCACGGTCCACGTGGCGCCACCCGCTCGTACCCGCAGGGCGGCTGGTCGTACGGCCCGCTTGGCCGCGCGCTCAGCCTCGGTGAGGTCGCGGCAGGTGCCTGGGTACGGACGGTCGCTGTCACCCTGCGGCGCCTGGGCCGACTCGGCGATCTCCCGGCGGGAGCAGAAGCACTCGTACACGTCGAGCCGCTCCAGCGCCGCCTCGTAGAGCGGCGTCCGGTGGGACTGACGCACGACCTCGCCGTCATGGTCGATGCCGAGGGCCGCGAGATCGACCAGGTGACGCTCGGCGACCCGTGCGGCAGCCGCCACACGCGCCTGGTCAAGGTCCTCGATGCGTACGAGGAAGTCGCGACCGCTCGTACGGGCGAACAGCCACGCCAGTAGAGCCGTCCTCAGGTTGCCCAGGTGGAGCTCCGACGTCGGCGACGGTGCGAACCGGCCGGCCACGGCGCCTCCTCTGGTCGGGGTGGCGCGGGCAAACGCGTGCCACCGATGCAAGACTGAAGCAAGCGTACGAGAGGAGGGGCATGGCGCCACGCAAGACCGAACGTCAGCTCAACCTTGTGATCTGCCTGTTGGCTGCCCGGCGATACCTGACACGGGAGAAGATCCGCGACTCCGTGGAGGGCTACCAGGGCTTGTCGGACGTCGCGTTCCAGCGGATGTTCGAGCGCGACAAGGACGACCTCCGCGATCTCGGAATCCCCATCGAGACGGGCTCGAACGACTCGTACTTCGACGACGAGCAGGGCTATCGGATCCTGCCCGGCGACTTCGAGCTGCCACCGGTCGAGTTCAGCCAGGAGGAGCAGGTCGTCCTCGGGATCGCGGCCCACGTCTTCGACGGGGCGGGCCTCGCTCCGCGCGCGAGCTCGGCGCTCGGCAAGCTCCAAGCGGCAGGCGTCGAGCTCTCGACCACCGGCTTCGTGCAGCCCCGCCTGGGTGGCGACGACGAGGCGGTCGGCGTCGTCTGGGAGGCCATCGCCGACAGGCGAAGGATCCGTTTCGACTATCGTGCGCCTGGCCTGACCCGGCTCGTGGAGGCGTGGGGCGTGCTCGTCCGCAGGGGCGTCTGGTACGTGTACGGGCTGGACTTGGGTCGTGAGGCGCCGCGCATGTTCCGGCTGTCGCGGATGGCTGGTGGCGTCGAGTCGCTGGAGCCTGCCGGTGCGTACGAGCTGCCGGATCGCGGGGTCGTGGAAGCCGCCGCTGCCTCGCTCGAGCCGGCCGCAGTCACGGACACCGCGTTCATCGCCATCCGCGGTACGGCAGCGCCCGCTCTACGGCGCCGGGGCTCGGTCGTGACCATCTCGGCGCCCGATGGGTACGTGGCGTACGCGGTCCCGTACGGATCGGTCGGCGAGATCGCCGACCAGGCGGCGGGTGCGGCTCCGGACGTGCTCGTGATCGGCCCCGACGAGGTCCGTGACGCCACCTTGGACCGGCTGCGTGCGGTCGCTGCTCGGACTCTGTCGACGGAGCTCGCATGAGCACCAGTGCCGATCAGGTCGCGCGACTCCTCGCGCTCATCCCGTACCTTCAGGCCCGGCCCGGCATCACGCTGGCCGATGCGGCCGCGGCCTTCTCGATCTCTCAGAAGCAGCTCATGGCCGACCTCTGGGTGGCGTTCATGTGCGGCTTGCCGGGCGGCATGCCCGGCGACCTCATCGAGGTCGACATGGATGCCGTCGAGGGCGAGGGCGTCATCCGGCTCAGCAACGCCGCGGTCCTGTCCAAGCCACTGCGTCTCGCACCGCACGAGGTGGGCACGCTCCGGCTCGCTCTGCAGGCCGTACGGGAGATCGCGGCACCGGAGTCGTACGCGGCCATCGACTCGGCCAGCGGCAAGCTCGCCACGATCTCGTGGCAGGACGGCCCCATGGCGGTCGTCTCGATCGTGACCGGCGCCGAATCCGTACGACAGGCTCTCGTCGACGCACGCGAGGCGCATCAGCGGGTCCGGCTCACGTACGAGGGCGGCGCTCGCGGGGACACGACCCAGCCGCTCGTCGACCCGGCGGCGATCGTCGTCCGCGACGGCTACGCGTACTTGGAGGCGTGGTCGCTCGACCGCGACGGCTGGCGGTCGTACCGGCTCGACCGGATCGTGGCCGTCGACCCCACCGGGGTCGAAGGGGCTGACCACGGACAGCCGCCACTGCGCGACGACTGGTTGTCCGACGCAGCGGCCGAGGTGACCCTGAGGGTCTCGGAGTCTGCGTGGTGGATCACCGAGAACTATCCGACGTCGGCGACGTCCGGCGATCTGGTGACGCTCCGCGTGGTCGATCCGGCGTGGCTACGACAGCTCGTGCTGCGCCTTGGAGCGGAGGCTGAGGTCGTCGCTCCGCGCGCTGCCCAGGACGACGCAGTACTGGCGGCCCGGGAGGCGCTGGCGCGGTACGAGGCCTGGACGACGACGCGCGACGTGCTCGCCAGAGAGGACTCGGTGTAGGGTCACCGCCGTGTGGATCTGGGTCTGTGTGGCGATCATCGTCGTCTCCCTGGCTGTCCACGTCCTTCTGGGCCGACGCATCTGGCGCGCCGTCCGGGAGCTCAACGCTGAGGTCCGGTCACTTGGGCGGGTCGCAGTGAACCTCGAGATTGAGCTGGACAGGATCGGCGCCGCCCCTGCGGTCGCCGGTGCTGAGCGGCCACGCCATGGCGTGCAACTTGATACCCGGGCCTAGGATGGGCCCCGTTCGCAATGAAGGAGTCTGTTATGACTGCGTTGATCATGGGTCTGCCCGGTGGCATGGAGTGGGTGATCCTGCTCATTGTCGCCCTGCTCCTGTTCGGCGGCACTCGGCTCGCGGGGATGGGCAAGGGCGCCGGACGCGCCATCCGGGAGTTCAAGGAAGAGATCAAGACCCCGATCGAGGCCCCGAAGGCAGGCGAGACGGAGGATGCGTCCAAGCCCGTTGACGCCGAGATCGTGGCTCCGGAGCCCCGCAAGGACATCTGACCGTGTCCGCCTTGAGCGGGGCGCGACGTGTCTGGACCGTACTGAAGCCTCCGCCGGCCACGCCCGACGGCACGATGTCGTTGTACGACCACCTGCGCGAGCTGCGGTACCGGGTCATCATCTCCGCGCTCGCGGTCGTCGTGACGGCTTCGTTAGCGGCGTTCTTCTACCGCACGGTCCTCAACCTCGTCATGTGGCCGTGGCACTCGGCGCTCACCGACCTCAAAGCGGCCAACCCTGACGTGGCCACGCAGGTCGTCAACCAGGAGATCTCGGGGCCCTTCATGCTGGCGCTGAAGGTCTCTGCGATGGCCGGGTTGATGCTCGCCTGCCCCGTCTGGCTGTACCAGCTGTGGAAGTTCATCGTGCCGGCCCTCCTCGACAAGGAGAAGCGGTACGCGCGCAACTTCGTCGTCTCGGCGATCCCGCTCTTCCTCCTGGGCTGCGCGGTCGGCTACTTCGTGCTCCCCAAGGGCATCAGCGTGATGCTCCAGTTCACCCCCGACGGTCTGGGCATCGTCAACCAGCTCGACCTCAACAAGTTCCTCCAGCTCGAGCTCCTGCTCATCCTGCTGTTCGGAGTGTCGTTCCTTCTGCCCGTCATCCTCGTGATGCTCAACCTGGCGGGCGTCGTGACCGGTCAGCAGCTGGCGAAGGCCCGCACGTTCGCCATCTTCGGCTGCTTCGTCTTCGGTGCGATCGCGACGCCGTCGACG
>JADGPB010000029.1 GCA_017882655.1 Propionibacteriales bacterium | reverse complement strand
GTGTTCGCGATCCCGCCGGGCACGTACCCGGTCAAGGTGACGGTCGCCGACGTCAGCGACGGGGCCGACGGCAGCCACCTCAGGGAGTCCTACCTCAGCGTCATCATTCACGACGGCGATCCTGTTGTCGTCGAGAACGTACGACCTGAGGGCGTCACCGACCAGCAGTGGCTCGATGCCGCCTCTGCCGGTGAGTACTTCGGGATCGGCGTCGATGCCGGAACCGTGGGCTTCGCCGACGCAGCAGCGATCCCCACCTCGATGCCGCCGGGCGACTGGTACGAGGACGTGTACGACAGCGGCGAAGACCACCCCTGGTTCGCGCTGATGGACTCCCGTGACCACCTCATCCCAGGCTCCGCCAACGTCGTGATGCCCATGGCGGGCAACGGCGAGAATGTCGTGCTGTCCCACTCCGGATGGGGTGACGGCTTCTACCCCGTCCTTGCCAGCTACGCCGCGGACGGAACCCTGTTGGGCGTGCACATCGACCTACTCGTTGAGGAGCCGGAGGACGAGATTCCGGCCTAGCGACGACCGCGAACCGATGCCTCAGCGCCAGACGGCGGCGACCCGGTCGAGTTCTAGCGCGGCCTGGCGATGACCCGCTTGAGCGGCCGCAGCACGGTTCGCGGGGTCCAAGGAGTTGCGACCCATCCGTGATCTGGCCTCTCGATCCGGGCTGACCACGACGACCGCCGAACCGGCTGTTCGAAGCGCTGCCGCCTGCTGGTCGACGGGCGGCATTGCGCCGAATCCGGTCGTGATCGGCGCCAGGATCACGACCCGGGCGCGACCCGCCGCGAGGTCCGCGTTGACCGCCGACCGCATGCCACCGTCAATCCACTTCTGTCCCTCGACGCTCACCGGCGGCCACACTCCTGGCACCGCACAGCTCGCGGCCACCGCATCGACGAGGGCTACCCCGTCATCCCGCGTGAACACCCGGAACGCGCCCGTACGCGCGTTGACCGCCGTCACCTGTAGAGGGCGTTCGGGCCATTCATGCGAGGGCAATCGGGAGGCGATCACCGCCAGCCGCTCCGCTTCGTCGATCGTCCTGGCGCCGAGAGCCAACCGACCCATGGCCTGGCCGAACTCCGCCGGGTCACGCCGAGTCAGCATCGCCAAGAAGTACCGGGCCAGAACCGCGGGGCCGAGCGTCGCGGGCATCTCCTGGGCACTTCCCGCCAGCTGACGCTCGAGCAAGGTCGCGAGCGGTGTGCCGCTCGCCAACTGTGCTCCCACGGCGGCCCCAGCGGACGTGCCGACGAGCAGGTCCGCGTTCGACAGATCGAGGCCGGCTTCGCTGAACCCTGCGAGGATCCCTGTCTCCCACGCGACTCCCGTGACCCCGCCGCCACCGAGCACCAACGCATCCCCCTGCACCATGTCCGAACCCTACTCAGACGTCGCCGCACGCCGTGTTGGTACCGAACGACCTGTTCAGGGGATCATCGCTGTGGTTGCCCACCCCCTTGGTCCGGTAACATCGTTGCGGCCCCAGGGGCCACGCGGATGTAGCTCAATGGCAGAGCTTCAGCCTTCCAAGCTGATCATGCGGGTTCGATTCCCGTCATCCGCTCCAACGAGCCGGCACCACGTTCGTCGTCCGGGTCAGTTGCGGCGAGCATCTTCCAGAGGCCGGCCCGCACGAAGTAGATGTTGGTTATGACCTGCAGGGCCAGGAACGTCACGAGCCACAGCGAGCCGGCAAGCGCTGGTACGACGTCGAGCGGGAGCGTGTACGCCATCGTCACTCGCACTGCGGCGTCGAGGACGAGTGCCGTTCCCCAGATCACGGTGGCGACCTGCCACACGTGTCGGAAGTGCGAATCCCTCTCCCAGCGCCGGTCCCAGGTTCCCGCGCCGGGAGTGCGTCGGGTCCGTGTGACGCTGTCGAAGACCTTGCGGCCCTCCAGTAGAGGGCGGCTGAACCGGAAGGTCAGGGGTCGGCGCGCACGCAGGCTGAGGAAGAACCAGGCGCCCCACACCGCGGTCAGGCCGGCGTCCTTGGCGAGGAGGAATCGGGGGCTTCCGGTGACCATCGATATGGCGCTGCTGAGCAGGAGCAGGCCAATCACCGCGATGGCCAGGCCATCGATCCGCCGTGTCGTGACGGCCTTGATGAATGCGGCGATGGCGGGCGCCGCGGCGCCGATCACCAGGGCGAGGAAGAGCTTGACGCCGGCTCCCCGCAGTCCGTAGAACAGGGCAACTGGGACGACCAGGTCGATGAGCACCCAGAGCCCTGAGGCCGTGGTGCTCTGCGGTGGGCGGAGAGGCGTCGACGCCTTATGGGGGGACATGATCGCGGTCGCCGGCTGCGGACCCGCGGAACTGCCACGGAGTCGGCGGTGCGCCAGCACGAACGCGGTCATCAGAACGCCCGCAACAATGCCGACGCCATGGTCGTCCCTCAGTGCGAACATGAGCACTCCGCCGACGATCACGACGCCCGTGCACACCCGGGTCACAATCGACCGGCTCCATGCTCGGTGCGCCACGACGACGAAGACGATCGAGGCGTTGCCGGCGATGATGGAGGGCACCAGACCGCCCACGCCCAACGCGGTCAGGTAGACGACGAAGAACACCGAGTACAGCTCGGCCAGCGACTCGAGCCGGCTCCGCGTTGTGCGGGTCGCGAACCGTAGGACTGCGAGCGACCCGATCAATGCCGCGACCGCGGCCGACGAACCACCACCGGTGTCGGCGGGGTCCCAGACGCTGAGGACGGCGCTGCTGCCCACCCCACCCACGACGTAGATCAACAGCCAGCCCACCCACCCCACGTAACGTTGCAGCGCGACCCCGACGACGACGAGGCCGAGCAGGTTGAACACCAGCTGACCCCAGCCGGACGGCTGCACCAGCACCGGGGTGACGATCCGCCACCACTGTCCGGCGCGCAGCCGCGGGAGGTCGCGAGTGGACGCGTTCATCAGCGTGGGGCTCAGCAGAGCGACGACGCTGATCACCAGCGTCACAGCGAAGACCGCAAGCGTCAGTACGGGCAGACGCGGGTCCGTGTGCTGCGAGTGCATACCGCGGGTAGAGGCCTGGACCGAGCTCATCACGTTGTGGGTACTTCCAAGGGTGAGGGGGCGAGTGCGGCCTCGAAGAAGCGAAGCAACTCGGCGGCGTGGTCGGCCAGGTCGATCGTCGGGTCATCGCGCAGCAGCAGGGCGGCGCCCTCCACCGAACGCTGCACGATGGTCGCCGCCACGTGCGGGTCCACGTCGCGGAACTGCCCGGCTCTGCACGCGTCGCGGATGATCGCCGTAAGGGCGTCGACCCCTGATGAACCCTGCTCGGCAGACACCCTCAGGCCCCCTGCGAACAACAAGTCAGTCAGCGCCGCCATCTGGGCTCGGTGAGTGATCATGTAGTCGAGGTTGGCCTCGACGTAGGCGCGCACTGAGGCAGCCGGGGAGTCCGCGGCACGGACCTTCGCCTCCACAGCGGCACCCAGCTGAGCCAGGACCCGGGAGGCGACCTGGGCCATCAGCTCGTCGCGGTTCTCGAAGTGGTACGAGATCAGTCGCGTGCTGCTCAGGCCCGCGCGCTTCGTGATCTCGACGAACGAGCAGCGGACGTACCCCAGCTCGGCCAGGGTCACGACGGTGGCGTCGATGATCTGCTCCCGTCGGGCAGCCGAGGCCGTGGAGCGCTGAACCTTGTCAGTTACTTGCACAAGTAAGATCGTACGTCCCAACGCAAAGGAGGTCACCCGGACGTATCAGCACCCCATTCCCCACCTCCTCCTGGTCAGGTGCGGCCGCTGGGCCGCCAGACGAGGGAGTCATCATGAGAGTTCCGTTCGAGAAGGTGCCGATCGACGTGCGGCGTCGCGCCGCGAGGGCGATAGCCGCGCTCACGACCGAGCACATGTGGCCAGGTGAGCAGCGCAAGATCGAGGCCCGCTTCGGTGAGGCCACCCCGGTCTACCGGCCCGATCAGCCTGAGATCGCGTACTGGGAGATCGAGATCGAGGGCGTCGAGACCGTCCTGCCGGTGCCCGAAGGCGAGGCGAAGACGTACGACAAGGGCTTCATCGTCGTCGCGACCGGCGCCCACGACGTACCCATCCCTCACTTCAGCCTCAGCCAGGCCCCGCCCAGCCGGCAGCTCGACGTCCTCGGCGACATCGACCGCGTCGTCAAGCTCGACTCGCTCTGCTACGCCGGACAGGACAAGGCGGGCAACCTCGTCGGTCATCTCGGCACGATGCCGCCGAAGCTCGACGGCCTGCCGGCCGAGCTGCCGAAGAAGCTGCCACAGGGGGCGGCCTCGACCGTCGGCGGGACCGACAAGGAAGACGGTGACGCGACGGACAAGACCCGGATCAAGGCCACCCGCGAGACGCGACCGACCGCTTCCCCGTGGCGCTCGTGGAACGAGCTGACCAAGGGGTACGCCGACTCGTACCGCCTGCACCTCGCCTCGCTCGTCGAGCGCGCCGCACCCCGGTGGGAGATCGAGAAGCTCACCGACACGTACGGCGAAGGGCTCCGTTCCGGACTCACGCACACCGTGCTGCTCCTCGGTGAGGGCGACTTCACGATCGAAGGCCCTGCCGCCAATCTCGTGTCGGCCGAGCTCAACCCGCAGCCGCTTCCTCCGCGGCTGCAGCTCACGCCCAAGGCCGACGTGTCCGTCCGTGACACGAGCTTCACCGTGACCCTCAAGTACGCCAACGGCGAGGTCGAGCACCTGCCGTTCTTCATCGTCCCCGAGCAGGCGCCGACACGGTTCGTCCCTGCAAACGGCCTCATCGGACTAGGAGCCTCATCATGACCTGGAACTACTTCTGGGCAGGAACCTCAGCGGACCAGCCCGCCTACTACCAGTTCACGTACTCGGGCTGCGCCGTCGGATGCGGCCCGGTGGCCTGGGCGATCCTCTTCGGCTGGGCCGACCGTCAGGCCGCGCAGGGCAACGCCTACTGGGCGGGCCGCAACGGCATCTATCGTCAGAACGGCGGCCGCGGTGCGGACGCCGTCGCGCCGATCACCCAGGACGGTGGCGTGAACAACATGATCGTCGAGCTGCGGGGCGACGTCGGTACGTTCTGCGCCTTCGGCTCAGGCGCCACGACGCCGTGGGGCATGCCGGGCGCGTGGCAGTACCTCAACGGGCGCTCGTACACGCACCTCGACACCCACTGGAACACGTTCGGGATCCACGAGACCCGGCTCGCGAACTACGCCGCCAACTCCATCGCCTACCGCCGCACACCGGCGGTCATCGGTACGGGCTGGCTCAGCCACTACCCGGTCGCCTGGGGGTACGCGTGGCAGAAGCGCATCGTGCGTCACGACTTCCTCTGGTGGAGCTGGGAGGAGACCGTCACCGACACAGCCTTCTACGTCAACCAGGGCTGGGGCGGCGGCGGGAACGGCACCTGGATCGACGCCGGCACGTGGTTCGCGGGCGAGATCTACCCCTGATCGACGCTTGACGGCACTCCCTCCCGGGCATCTCCACTTCCTACCCGGGATGGAGTGTCGATCTAGGCTGCAGGCGTGGACATCGTCACACTCGACCAGCACGCCGCCGACGACGCCGTCGCCCTCTGGCAGGCTTGCGGGCTGACGAGGCCCTGGAACGACCCGCACGCCGACTTCTCCCGCGCCGTCGAAGGCGAGTCATCGGCGGTGCTCGGGACGTACGACGACGACGGCGCCCTCATCGGTACCGCCATGGTCGGGGTGGACGGGCACAGGGGCTGGGTCTACTACGTGGCGTCGGCTCCGGACCAGCGCGGTCACGGCATCGGCCGTGCGCTCATGAATGCCGCCGAGGGATGGATCCGGGACCACGGGATGCCGAAGGTCCACGTCATGGTCCGCCGCTCCAACACGGCAGTCGTCGGCTTCTACGACTCCCTCGGCTACGAGGAGCAGGACACCATGGTCCTAGGACGCCGCTTCGACGGCTCCAGCGGCGGGGTCGGCTCCTGACCGATCGGCTAGAGTTCGCCCCATGCGGCACGGTCTTCTGGCGGCGTACGACGCCCAGTTGCGCGAAGAGGTCGAGGTGACCGACTTCGACGACGTCCGTAGAGACGGACCCCTGTGGATAGGGAAGATGCCGAGCCGGGGCTTCGTCACGTACAGGAACCTGGCCGGCGTATCGGCGGCCGAGCTGGACGCACTCATCGGTCGTACAGTCTCCACTTTCGCCTCGGATCCCGAGATCACCGAGTTCGAGTGGAAGACCCGCGATCACGACGAGCCGCGCAATCTCGGCACCCTGCTCACCAACCACGGGCTTCGGCCTCAGGAGCGCGAGACCGTGATGGCCGGGTTGTGCGACCACCTCGCGGGCGACGATCCCGTTCCGGACGGCGTCGAGCTCCATCGCGTCGGTGACCGGGGCGATCTCGAAGCCGACGTCGAACGCGTGGTCGACTTCCAGAACGGAGTGTTCGGCTCGATCGACCGCATGGTTGACGCGACCCTGCGCCGTCTTGCGAACCCGTACGTGGACATGTGGTTCGCCGAGGCCGGCGGCGAGGTCATCGGGAGCGGACGCCTCGACCGCGTGCCGGGCACCGACTTCGCAGGCCTCTGGGGCGGCGCGATCCGTGAGGACTGGCGCCGACACGGCGTGTACAAGGCGCTCACCGAGGCTCGAGCCCGCGAGGCTCAGTCCGCTGGCGTCAAGTACCTCTACGCCGACTGCACGGTGATGAGCCGCGTAATCCTCGAGTCGTGCGGGATGATCCCGATCACGACGACGGTGCCGTACATCTGGCAGCGGAGCTGATCAGCGCTCCCCCAGCAGCAGCCACGCGAGCACGTCCGGGTCGTTCGGGTCGCGCGCGGTAAGCCTCCGAGCCGCGATCTCAGCCGCATGTACGAGGCGGGGTCCGTCCGGATCCTCGTCGGTGATCAAGGACGTCAGCGCTACCGCGTACGCAGCCTCCCAGCACTCCGGGACCGGCATCGCAGCCCCGGGAAGCCCACCTCCGAGAGCAGCCAGGAGCTCGGCGACGGCGTCCCGCTGTCCTGTGACGAGTGTTCGCTCGATCCGTTCCAGCCTCGTACGTCCCGGCTGTGCCAGCACCCACGCCAGCGCCTGCCGTACCGGTTCGGGATCGTGCCCCAACCCCCACAAAGCCGCACCGACCCGGGTCAGTGCCAGCACCGCCCCCGGCCCGGCCTCTACCTCCGGCACGGCGTCCAGGAGCGTACGGAGCGCCTGCGGGTCCTCACGACGCTGCACTTCGCCGGCGAGCGCGGCCAGCGTGAACGGCCCGGGTGTCCCACCGCTCTGCAGCAGGTCGGCGACCCCGCGGAGGAGCCACCCCCGTACGACGTCGGCCTCGTGGCTGCGCGCCGACTGGAGAACGACCAGACGTCGGGCAGTACGGTCCAGACCCCGCGCGCGTTGCTCCGGCCCGGTGCCGTCCAGCTGGTGAACGGCGCCGGGAACCTCCCTGACGAGGCGGGCGACCTGCCTCGCCGCTGAGGTGACGGCGTCTGTCAGCGCAGGCGCGAACGCCAGCTCGAGGTTCACCTCCCCGAAAGCGCCGCGAACGCTCACCTGCTGAAGCCCGGTCCCCCGGATCTCCGTACCCTCGGGCCCTTCGATGATCGAGCAGTCGGCAGCGACCACCCCGGCGTCGGGAAGCGCGAGGTCGACCGGCTCGTCGCCACGTACGGCGAGGGGCGGGAGCCAGCTGGGCAGCATCGCGGCGACCTCGTCCCAGCTTCGGCATCGTCGGCCAGTCAGCTCGAGGACGACGCGGCGGCCCGGCGCGAGCGACGTCCCGGCGTCGAGCCACACCACCTCGCCAGCGTCGCTCCGCAGCGAGCCACGTCGCAGGGAGAACGCCCACAGGGAGCCGTCGGCCGCGACGAGCACGACCAGCCCGGCCGCGCCGGCCGCCCACACCCATGCCTGCCCGTCGCCGGTCTGCACGGCGACCAGCGTCCCTGAGATCGAGACAGGCTCCTGCGACTCGTTGGTGAGGCTGGCGCGCACCCGCCACGACGCATCAGCGAAGTCGTGCCGCACTACGGCGCGGAGCTCCCCCGCGGCGTACGTGGTCTCGACCTCGTCCTCGTCGCTCGTCGTCTGCGACCGCCAGTCGAGGGTGTCGGAGCCTTCCACGGTGACCACGTGCCGCGGGAGCACGATCTCGATCGTCGGGCCGAGGGCCCCGAGGCGTACGGATCCATCACCCGCCGGTTCCGGATGTGCGCCCGTGATCGTCATCGCCTCTCCCCTACGCAGCAAAGCGTAAGGGCGTGGGGCCGAAGCCCCACGCCCTCACATGCTGAACGGGACGCAGATCAGGACTTGATCTGAGCCTTCGCCTCGTCGTACAGAGCCTTCGCGGCTGCTTCCGGCGTCTGACGGCCGAACTGTACGTTCTCCACGTAGCGCTCCATGATCGTCTGGAACGTCGCGGCGCCTGGCGGCGGGGCCACCGGAGCGGCGTGGATTTCGCCCGCGATGTCGGACATGTACGTTGCGGCCTTCTGGTCGGCGTTGCCCAGCGACGACTTGATCGACGCGACGACGTCCGTGTTCGGCGGCAGCCCGCGCTCGGCGAGCATGACCTTGCCGGCATCCGCGTTGTTGAAGTAGTAGTCGAGGAACTTCGCCGCAGCGGCCTGGTTCTTCGACTTGGTCGTGATCGACTGGAACTGGCCCGACTTGTACCAGAGGTCGGCATCCTTCGCGTTTCCGGTCATCGACGGGAGTCGCAGGATCTTGCAGTCCTGGCCGACGGCAGCCTGCTGAGCGGCGATCTGGTTCGACCAGGTCAGCACCATCGCGACCTTGCCGGTGCCGAACATCTGCTGGGCGAGCGCCGTGCTGAAGTCCTGGGCGTTCTCAGCGGCCGACGGGACCGCCTTGGCGCCCTGGTACTTCACCATGAGCTCGAAGAACGACTGCATGTCCGCGGGCTCCCAGCCGAAGCCGGTGTCCGTGAACAGGCTCTTGCCGTGCTGGAACATCCACGCCCGGGCTACCGAGTCGCCGAACAGCCCACCGGACATGCCGTACTTGCCGGTGCCCAGCTTGGTCGTCAGGTCCGCGGAAAGCTGCATGGCGGTGTCCCACGTCCAGGTCTTGTCATCGGGGATGGCGACGCCGGCCTTGGTGAAGAGGGCCGGGTTGGCGACGATCGACAGCGCGTTCACGCCAGCGCAGAGCGCGGTGACCTTGCCGCTGATCGTGCCGGTGTCGACGAGTCCGCTCGCGAACTTCGAGGTGTTGATGGGGAGCTTGCTGAGGTCAGCGAGCACGCCCTTCTTCGAGTAGTCGCGGATGTACTGCTCGTCCATCTGGACGATGTCGGGAGCGGTGTTGCCGGCGACCTGGGTGGACAGCTTGTCCCAGTAGCTCGCCCACACGCCCGGCTCACCGTTGATCGTGACGTTGGGGTGGAGCTTCATGTAGTCCGCGATCACCTGGTTGGTGTTCTTGTTGCGGACGTCGTTGCCCCACCATGCGAAGCGCAGCGTCACCGGGCTGGTGTCGTCAGCGGTCGCTGTCGAGGTTGAGCCCGTGGTCGCGCCGCTGCACGCGGCGAGGGCAGCAGTCGCAGCTGTAGCGGCAGCGCCTGCAAGGAAGTTTCTGCGGGTCGTCATTGATCCTCCGTGTGATGTTTCGAGGTACCCCTTTGGGATAGTACGAGTCTTCTCGCGGCTCTGGATAGCGCTTGCACACGCTTGCCAAGACTCGAGCATGAATCGTTACGGAAAACTTGGAAACGATTACGACGCCTCGACCGCCAACCGGTAGCGGAGGGTCTCGGAACCCCCGGGCTCCAGGCTCACGGCATGATCCAGCATGTTGCCGGCCTCGATGCAGAGCATCCCTGGCCACTCGTCGTCCCCGAAGTCCGGCATCGCCGCCGACTTGGCGACCCACGGATTCCAGACGACGGTGTTCGCTGCGCCCTCGGAGGCGACCCGCAGCCGCCGCCCGAGCACAGGGTCAGTGACGACGACGTCGGCGCCGCGGTCGTACACCCGGTCCGTTTCAGCAACGATCGTCACGTCCCCGACTTGCACCTCCGGCTGTCCGGTGACCTTGTCGAGGTACGACGCGCCGTCGAGGCCCGCGATCGCCACCTGCCGGACGTCGCCGACCGCGAGGTAGGTGTGAAGCGCCACCTCGTACGAGAACGAGGTGGCGCCCCGGTTCTCGGCGGTCAGCGCGAGCTCGAGCTCGTCGCCCACGCTCACCTCGTACGTCACCCGCCAGTCCTCTCCCGGCAGCGCCCCGGGCGCCGCTTCGGGGTCGAGGACGTACGTGAGGACTTCTGCGTTCCCACGGTCGACCCTCCCGGCGAGCGCCCATTCGCTGATCCGAGCGAAGCCGTGGGCGGGCGTGAGGTCGCCGCTGCGACCGGGGCCGAACCAAGGCCAGCAGATCGGTACGCCGCCGCGCAGGGCCTTGCCTGTCTCGAACAGTGACTTCACGCTCGTCCACAGCACGTCGTGCCCGTCGAGCGACCACGACCACACGTGGGCTCCGTAGTCGTAGACCTGGGCGACGGAGCGTTCGGTACCGACCTCGCGGGGCACGTCAAGAGTCATGACGACAACGTAGCCAAACGCGGCGTTCGGAGCCCGTCTGGGCCAGGTATTGACGTGGTACAGCGCCTAGACCCGTCGCGCCCTGCGCCGCTTCGTACCGTCGGCGCCGGGTGGCTGGCAACGCGGGCACCAGTACAGGTTGCGGGCGGCATGGACCTCAAGCCGGATCGGCGTGCCGCAGACCAGGCAGCCCTGTTCGTGACGGCGATAGGCGTACACCTCGCCTCCATGGCGGTCGACCCTCGGGTCGCGGCCCATCGCCTCGGGACTTTGCTCGGGACGAACCGTGTCGATGCGGTCGTCGATGACGCCCTGCGGCATGAGGGCGACCAGATCGGACCACATGGCGTCGAACGTGGCGCGCGGCAGCTGCTTGCCCGGCAGGAACGGATCGACACCCGCCCGGAACAGCACCTCGGCCCGGTAGATGTTGCCGACACCGGCGAAGATCGACTGGTCCATGAGCAGGGCCGCGATCGTCTTGCTGGAGCGATGAAGCCTCACCCAGGCGCGCTCGCGGTCCGCCGCCGGGTCGAGGGGGTCCGGGCCGGACGCGGCACCGATGGCGGTCGCCTCATCGAGCGAGATCAGCTCACAGGTCTGCGGTCCGGACAGGTCGTGCACTCCCGCCTCAGGGCTGCCGACCCGGAACCGCACCTGTCCAGGGCCTCCGGGCCACGGGAAGGGCCTCAGCTTGCCGATCAGCCCGAGGTGGATGTGGACGACCTGGTCGCCGGCGAACTGTACGAACAGGTGCTTTCCCACGGCCCAGGCGCGGACGACGACCGTGCCGTCAAGCAACGTCGCGGCATCAGCGAAACGGCCCTGGGGGCTCGAGACGCGCGCCGGCCGACCCCCGTACGCCCGTTCCAGATCGAGCGCCAGACGGTGAATGTGGTGTCCCTCGGGCACGACGCCCCCTCTCCGGTCGACAGCCTAGGCGGCGCCGCCGACAGAGCCGTACGCTGCGACCATGACGAGTCAGGAGCCGGAGCCGCGCCTCGGCCGTGACGGGGTCTCGGGCATAGTGTCCGTCGGCCGCGCGCTCCGCGCTCGTGACGTGTCTCGCCCCACCCCGCAGGACCTGGCCGACGCTGCGAAGGTCGCCGCCGAGGTTTTACGCCGGCGCAAGCTCACTCGGCTGTGAGCTCGCCCGTCTCTTCGTAGCGGGTGATCATGTCGATGCGGCGCTGGTGGCGCGGGTTCTCGGAGAACGGCGTCTCCAGGAACACCAGCACGATGCCGAGCGCCTCCTGAAGCGTATGCATCCGTCCACCCATGGCGACGATGTGTGCGTCGTTGTGCTCGCGAGCGAGCTGGGCCGTCGCGATGTCGTACGCCAGGGCCGCCCGGATCCCCTTCACCTTGTTGGCCGCCATCTGCTCCCCGTTCCCGGATCCGCCGAGCACGATGCCCAGGGAGCCTGGATCGTCCCGTACGGCCTCGGCGCAAGGGATGATCGTCGCCGGGTAGTCGTCGTCAGGGTCAGACGTGACCGCCCCATGGTCGACGATCTCGTACCCCTTGGCCCGCAGCGACTCGGCGAGGAACTGCTTGGTCTCGAAGGCGGCGTGGTCGGTAGCGATGTGAACGCGCATACCCATCATCCTGTCAGTTGAGGCGGCGAACCGCATGGGAGAGACCTGGCCAACTCCTGTCAGAGCGTCGAGAAGCGCCAGACCGTGTGGGACGTACGGACCTCGCCCGGGCGCAGCAGCGTGCTCGGGAAGTCGGGGCGGTTCGGGGCGTCCGGGAACCCCTGCGTCTCGAGCGCGAGGCCTCCGTACGGCGGGTAGCCGATGTCGTCCAACCCCCTGCCATCGAAGACCTGGAGCCCCGGTTCGTCGGTCTCGATGTCCAGCTTCCGCCCGGAGCCGGGGTCGGCGAGCGAGGCGACCGGCCGCATCCCCGTACCGTCCAGGACGAAGCAGTGGTCCACTCCCCCCGCGGCGATGACGTCGCCGAGCGGTTGGCCATGACGCAGGTCGAACCTGCCCTCGACGGGTGCCGGAGCTTCCTCTGTCGGGATGAGCTCGTCGTCGACCGGCACGTACGTGTCCGCGGCGATCGTGAGCACCTGGTCGGTGATCGTGCCCGTACCGGCGAGGTTGACGTAGGGGTGCGAGATCACGTTGACGACGGTCGGCGTGTCCGTCGTCACCTCGATCTCGTACGAGAGCTTCATGCCCTCCACCCTGTACGTGACGGCCGCGTGGACAGGCCCCGGGTGGTCGCCGGTGGTGTCGGACCAGGTGAGCGTCAGCCGTACGTGGTCGGCGTCGGACTCTTTCACCGTCCACTCCTG
>JADGPB010000335.1 GCA_017882655.1 Propionibacteriales bacterium | reverse complement strand
GCGACAAGGCTCCCAACAAGATCAACGGCCTGTTCTACGGAGGCGGCTTCGACCAGCTCGGCAAGCAGGCGATCGGCGCCTTCTCCGTCCTGATCTACTCCGCGGTCGTGACTTTCCTGATCGGTCTGCTCATCAAGTCGGTCATGAAGATCCGTGTCGCGCCGCAGGCAGAGCTCGACGGCATCGACCTCGAAGAGCACGCTGAGGTCGGCTACGACCTCTCGAGCGTTCGTTACACCGCCTACCGCGTCAACCAGCGTCTCGTGATCCCGGCTTCCAAGCCGGAGGAGGTCAAGGCATGAAACTTGTCACCGCCATCGTCCAGCCGCACAAGCTCGCCGATGTTCAGCTCGCCCTCGCCAGGCACGGCGTCAGCGGCATGACCGTCAGCGAGTCCTCCGGGTACGCCCGCCAGCACGGCCACAGCGAGATCTACCGCGGCGAAGAGTTCACGATCGACTTCGTGCTCAAGGTCAAGGTCGAGATCCTCGTGACCGACAAGGGCACAGACGAAGTCGTGGCCGTGATCGCCGACGCCGCCCGTACAGGCGAGATCGGTGACGGCAAGATCTGGGTCACGACCGTCGATGAAGTAGTCCGCATCCGCACCGGCGAGCACGGTGAGATCGCGGTCTAGTACCTCTTGATGGGATCGGCCGGTCCGGCAGTCGCCGGGCCGGCCGGTCTCTGTGTCCAGCGGTCGCTCCGCAGCACCGTCGCGCTGATCGTCGCCGCCTGGCAGTCCACGGCACCCGCGGCCCTCAGCGCACGGCACGCCTCGGCAAGGGTCGCTCCGGTGGTGCACACGTCATCGACAACGATCACCGAACCCTTGAGCTGGCGCGCCACCATCGCGCCCTTGAGGTTCTCCCACCGTCCGGCCGTGTCGAGCGAGGCCTGGTCCTCGAGCACCCGGACGTGCCGCAGGACGGATTCGACCTTCACCTCGCTCCCTCCGCGTAGCAGCGTCCGCGCCGCGGTGCTCGCGAGCAGGCGTACGGAGTCGTACCCGCGCTCTCGTACGGCGGAACGGCTCGATGGGACCGGAACAAGCGTCACTGGGCCGTCGATCCCTCGATGCGCGATGGCCTCAGCGAGCAACGCGCCGAGCACAGTCGTGGCGTCGCGGGCGTGACGCTCCTTGTGGGCGGAGATGAGCCGACGCACCCGACCCTCGTACACCCGTGCGGCGCTCGCACGAGGGAAGCCGTCCGGGACGCGGCGGATCTCGAACGGCCCGGACCGGCTCAGCTCTTCACGGCAGTCAGGACAGATCCTCCATCCGGGCGTCGCGCACCCGGGGCAGGTCGCCCCGAGCAGAAGGTCTGCAGCGGTGTCCAGCCAGCTCGTCACACCAGGACCATGTGCGCAAGTACCCGCCGACCGTCAGATTTCTCGAGGGTGTGGACAAGCAGCGGGCCTGTGGATCAGCCGGGATAGGCAGGGGCGACAAGCTTGCCGCTGAGCCGGATCCATCGGAAGCTGTCCTGGTAGAGCCACACGGCGCCTGTCGAGTCGCCCACTGCCTTGCGCGAGCCTCGGGCGGAGGTGACCAGCGATGTGGCTGTCCAGGTGTCGGAGCGGCCGTCGTCATGCAGGACGACGCCGTCGATGTCGACCTCCACCACGTCCGCCGGACGCCCGACCCCGGCCAGCACCGTGATCGAGGTGGTCGAGCTCCATCCCACGTCGACCGCTCCGACGATGGGCGTGGAGTCCTGGAGCAGCGGCACCGAGCGCCAGCCGTCGATGACGAAGCTGGTCCCGTGCTGGATCCGTAGCAGTCCGACCTCGCGGGTGCCGTTCCGGTCCGAGACGACAGCGATGCGCTGACCGTCCGGCGAGATCCGGAACGCCACGACGGCACGTCCCTGGAGTCCGGGGGCCGCGACCTGTACGGCATGGTCGGCATCGATCCGCCAGACCTCCCCGGACGTCGTCATCGCCCACAGTCCCCCGTCGCGGCTGAACTGGGGTCGCAGCAGGCCGTCGCGCGCCAGCACCGGCTTCGTGCCCTGACCGTCCACGGTGCCCCTGATGATCTGTTTGCCGACGAGGAGAGCGGCATCCACGCCGTCCGTGCCCACCGCCACCGCCGTGGCTTCCCACGTCTGGGTGCCGAAGTCGCCGTGGACCACGCTCGCGTGACCGCCGAAGCTGTCTGGGGCTCGTACGAGGTGGCCGTCGCTCATCGCGAAGAGCTGGCTCGTCAACGTGGCGAGCGGGTCGTACCGGTCAGCCATCGACAACGGCACCGAGCCGTCCGCGCGCTGCTCGGCGATGTCGACGGCAGCACCCAGAGCGGTGAGGCGGAAACCCGTCACGTCTGGCAGCTGCCGGAGAACCTCAGCGAACTGTGCGCACATAAGCGACCGCTCCGCAGGGCTCGCTGGTACCACCGAGAGCGGGATCGTGATCTCACCACTGCCGTTGTCGCTCACCGCGCCGACCAGCACCGCCGGTGACGGCACGGCTGTCACGACGGCAGGGCTCAGCCACTGGGAAGGGCCGGACAGCAGCAGCCTCATCACGGTGGCGGGCGTGCGGTTGCCCCTCGCCACGTAGCGGGCGTCCGGGACGAGCGTCGTGCGCGTGCTGTCGAGGAAGAAGACGTCGTGACGTACAAAGCTGGAAGCGAACAGGTAGCGGGAGATGAGGATCCCCGACTGCGGGCTGCTGATCCGCCACTCCCCCTCCTCCTTCGCGAGGCCGAAGTTGTGGCTCCACATCCCCTCCGCCGCTGCTTGGAAGGCCCCGTCAGCCCCGAGCATCCCGACCGCCGGCACCTCCATGGTGACCGTGTCAGCGGTGACCGTCGGCGCAGTCCCGTCTGCGTACACCAGCACGCCGGACTCCGGCTTCCACGTCGCCTTCGCGGCGGTGGTGAGGTACTGGCGCGCCAGCGGGTAGCCAGGCTGGTACGTCGCCATGGCATGGAGGAAGCCATCGATGATGAGCGAGGGGCTGGCGCCCGCTGTCGGCGGGTCCGGATCGATCGCGGCGCCCCCCGGGTCGGAGGCCTGGCTGCGTCTGGGCTCGCTGACGACGTCACCGGATGTCGAGAGCGTCGCGCACCCGGCAGGCAGACCGAGTACGAGGACCAGGCCGAGCGCTGTGCGTCGTGGAATCACTTCTCGGACCTGCCCATCGACTTGGCCACGGAACGGCGTCGCGGCAGATCCCGAGGCACGAGGGGCAGCGGGGACGACGCGATCGGGATCCCGTGTCGCCGCGGGATCGTCACGCGGAACTGCGCCCCGCGCATCTGTCTCCCCCAGGCCGTGAGGTTGCCGCCGTGGAGCCGTACGTCCTCCATGGCGATCGCCAGCCCAAGGCCCGTCCCGCCGAGGCTGCGAGCCCTTGCCCGATCGGCGCGCCAGAACCTCTCGAAGACGTTGTGGCTGTCGTTCGCGTCGAAGCCCACGCCGTGGTCGCGTACCGTCACCGCGACGGCGGTCTGGTTCACCGCGACCTCGATCTCGACCGGCCGCCCCTCTCCATGCTCGATGGCGTTCGTGAGGAGGTTCCTCAGCACCCGACCGATCCGGCGCTGGTCGATGTCGGCGTCGCAGCTCGTCTCGGGAGCCATCAGGACGAGGTCCACGCCGCGCGTCTCCGCCAGGGAACGCAGCGCATCCACTTCCGTCCGCACCAGCTCGCACAGGTCCTGCTCGTCGAGCGTCAGCTCGGCGGCTCCGGCGTCGAAGCGGGAGATCTCCAGCAAGTCCGCGAGCAGGGCCTCGAAG
>JADGPB010000334.1 GCA_017882655.1 Propionibacteriales bacterium | reverse complement strand
CGCGACGCGGGCCGACCACGTCTCCGCGACGCGCAGCCACTCCATGACGAGTCCGGGCGATGCGCCGTCGACAAGGCAGAACGCTGTGCTCGGACGTCGTACGCGGTCGCCGAGCGATCCCAGACTGGACCGCGTACGCGACGACATGCTCCGGACGGTATCGGTCGGCACGGACATGCCTGTCCGCCGTGAGAACCCTCTCGCATCGGGCGCAGTGGGCCGACCGGGCCCGTACCGTCGCAGCATGGAGAGGTCTCGCTTCCTGCGGGTCGCCCGGGAGGCCGCCACCGTGGTCTGGATGGTCACGTCACTCGTTCTGATGGTCGTGGCCACGAAGCAGGTCCTCACCGGCATCGGACTGGCCTTCTCCATCGAATGGGTGAGCCCTCAGGACTCCGCCGACTTCTTCGCCGGCGAAAACATGATCAAGACCGCGTACTGGTACTTCGTTCTCATGGCAGGCATCGGGTTCCTGCTGGTCCCCCGCCGCTGGTGGGTGTGGCTCGGTCTCGCATTGCCAGCGCTCGTCTTCTGGGGCTTGAGCACCTTCGTCTCGACGGACGGTTCCGCGCTCCTTTCGTCCCTAGGGCTCGCCATCGCCGGCATCGTTGCGGTGGTAGAGATTCCGTACAGCGTTCTGAGACTCGTACGGGAGATCAGACAACCTTCCCCTGATGTGCAGGTCGCGTAGGCGAGCTGCCCCCCGGGGCGTCGCCGGCCGATGCCCGCGACCGGGTCAGGATGAGAGAGCTTTCGTCTAGCCGAAAGTGGAGTGAGCCTCAGGTCCACAGTCGTGTACGTGAAGTGGTTCAACCTCGGCGTGTCCGCCGCGATCCTCGGTGCGGCGATCTCGGCTGCGTCGCTCATCCGGGACGGGTCAGGCATGGCGCTCGACCTCGTACACACCGCTGAGTCCATCCAGGCGCACGCACTCGGCCAAGGGATGATGGGCCTCGGCTACCTGTTCTTCGTGGTGAACACGGGATACAGCCTCGTGCTGCTCCGCCCGTGGTGGCTGGCACTGGGAAGCGCGCTTCCCGCGCTTGTCGCCATGGTGTCGTCTGTCTTCGTCGCGCCGGGCCTTGCGGGGACGATCACCCTTCTCGCTGTGCCTTCCGCTCTGCTGGCTGCCGCGGCGGGAGTGATCCTGTGCATGGTCAGGGCCGCGATCGTGGACGACGTCGCGCCTGATGTCATGCCGCTCCAGGAGCCCGCGTGCCCGTGAGCGCCTAGCGCGCCTCGGTCCGCATCGAGCCGGCGACTGTCCGGCGGAGGTTCTCCGGGCCGCGGCGCAAGGCCTCGTCGAGGGGCTGCCCCTCCGGAGTGATCGTGACCAGGGCGACCGAATCCGAGGCGAACGCCGCCGCGTCGGCGGTGACCCGTCCACCGAGCACGATGACCGGTACGCCATGGCGCCGGGCGACGGCCGCGACGCCGGCACACGTCTTGCCCCGCAGGGTCTGGGCGTCGACGCTGCCTTCACCGGTGAGTACGAGATCGGCGACGGTCACCGCCGCGTCCAGCCCGACCGTCTCGGCGACGAGCTCGACGCCCGGGCGCATCCGGGCGCCGAGGAAGCCGAGCAGGGCCCACCCGAGACCTCCGGCTGCACCCGCACCAGGCAAGAGTGCGGCGAGCTTCGCCGCGGGCGAGGAGAGGGAGATGAGGTGGGCCAGGACACCGTCGAGGTACGCCACGTCATCGGGCGTCGCACCCTTCTGCGGCCCGTACACAGCACTCGCGCCGGTCGGTCCGAGCAGTGGGTTCGTCACGTCGCAGGCGGCCTCGATGAGGCAGTCGGCCAGTCGCGGATCGAGGCGGCTCACATCGATGGCGGCGCAGCGCTCGAGCTCGGCCGGTACGGGCGCGAGCTCGGAACCTGCCGCGTCGAGGAACCGTACGCCCAGCTCGGACAGCAGCCCGGCACCACCGTCGTTGGTGGCCGACCCGCCGAGGCCGACGACGAGGTGGCGAGCCCCGGCGTCCAGCGCAGCAAGGACGAGCCGCCCGACCCCCACCGTCGACGACCGTCGAAGATCACGCTCACTAGGGGTGATGGCCTCGAGGCCAGCCGCGGACGCCATCTCGATGACGGCGCGATGTGTGGCCGGCGACCACGCGTACCCAGCCTCGATCGGTCGCTCGAGCGCGTCAGCCGCCACGACCGGTACCCACGTATCTCCGGTGGCCGCCGCGATCGCGGCCACGAAGCCCTCGCCCCCGTCGGACATCGGCAGTTGGATGACGACCGCATCCGGCACCGCGTCCCGTACCCCATCGGCCATCGCCTGCGCCGCCTCGGGAGCGGTCATCGACTCCTTGAACGAGTCCGGCGCGCACACCACGATCATCTGCCACCTCCTGGCCAGACCATACGGGGAGGCTGGGTCTTGTCCGACATACGGCACAGGCAAATCTCCGACGTCACAGGCAAACAGATGCCTGTGACGTCGGAGATTTGCCTATGACGTACGTGGATGCTCGTGTTCCCGGTCCGACCCCTGGTGTCGTCGTGCAGGCTTGGACACATGAAGCTGCTGCTGCTCGGAGGTACGAGGTTCCTTGGTCGGGCGATCGCCGTGGAGGCGCTGGCGCGCGGGGTGGACGTGACGTGTCTCGCGCGCGGCACGATCGCCCCTCCCGATGGTGTGACCTTCGTGCGGGCCGACCGGAACGACGATGATGCCCTCGTCCCGGTGTCCCAGCAGCACTGGGACGCCGTGATCGACGTCTCGATGCAGCCCGGGCAGGTACGCCGCGCGGTCCGGGATCTGTCGACCGACCACCTCGTGTTCATCTCGACGAGCAGCGTGTACGCGAATGGCGATCGGCTGGAGCAGGACGAGGACGCCCCGACCCTTCCCGCGCTCGACGGCGACACCATGACCGACATGAGCATGTACGGACCGGCCAAGGTCGCGTGCGAGGAAGCTGTCCACGCGTCGACGGCGACCTCGACGATCATCAGGTCAGGCCTGATCGGTGGCCCCGGCGACACGTCCGGAAGGAGCGGCTACTACCCGTGGCGGTTCGCCCACCCGACCGGTGAGGACGTGCTCGTACCGAACGACCCCGACTTCCCTTGCGCGCTCATCGACGTGGACGACCTTGCTGCGTGGACGGTCACCGCCGCGCGAGACCGCATCGCCGGTACGTTCAACGCCACCGGTCCCGCGACCCCGTTGTCGAAGGTTCTGGAGACCGCTCGGCGCGTCGCGGGCGAGCAGGCGCCCCCGCCACGACCCGTCCCCCTGGAGGTCCTGCGCGCAGCGGGCGTCCAGTCCTGGATGGGGCCGAAGTCGTTGCCGCTGTGGATCGACGATCCGGCGGATCGCTACGGCGCCACGGCGGACACGAGCGCCGCACGGGCGCTCGGGTTGACGACGCGCTCCCTCGAGGAGACGTTCGCGCGGGTGCTTCCGTACGAAGAGGCGCGGGACGTACCCCGCCGAGCAGGGCTTTCGGACGTCGACGAGCGGGAGCTCCGTCGCGTGCTCGCCAGTCCTCGACGTGCACCTGAATGGGACGAGCCCTCAACGGGTATCGGAGAAGGGAGCCCGACATAGACTCGAAAACATCCGATGAAGGAGAAACCATGGCTTCCGACGAGCAGCACGAAGACGTCACAGAGAAGGTCGACGACACGGTGACCGAGGGCGAGGCCACCCCTGCAGTTGACGCTCCCACAGGCTTCCCGGATCGATGGGGTGGTGGCGCGGACGACACGCAGCACTCAGGCGAGGGATTCGCTGAAAAGTGGTCGGG
>JADGPB010000028.1 GCA_017882655.1 Propionibacteriales bacterium | reverse complement strand
GCCGACGGCGCCGTACCCGAAGCCGTACTCGTGGACGCAGCCAACCCTGCCAAGCCCTGCTACGCGGTGGCCGTGGTCTCCGAGCCGGGCGGGGACCTGCAGCTCGCCGTGGCCGCACAGGAGCTAGGCGGCGTGTACGTGTCGTTCCAGGCGGGACGCTCCGGAACGTACGCTCCGGCAGGGCTCACCGGTGTCGACGTCCGGCTGCTGCAGATGCAGCGCAGCCCTGGCCGCCGGTTCCTCCTGGCCGGCGCGTACGCAACCGGCGACGAAGCGGGCGCCGGCGTCAGCCGCCTGGAGCTGCTCGCCTACCAGCCCTCGTCCGACGGCTGGCAGGTCGTCGGCAAGACGTGGGTCGGCGGCTCGTGCCGGGACCTCGCCTGCTCCGGGGAACGCGTGTACGCGGCGACGGCCCGGGCGGCGGTCTGTACGGCCGACGCGTCGAAGCCCGATGCGCCCTGGCGCGCTGCGGCCGTCGACTCGGGCCTGCCGTTGCGTGAGGTGGGACGGTTCCAGCCCGTGCTCACCGTGGCCGCCGCGGGAGACAGGGTGCTGTCCGGCTGTGTCGGCGGCGTGTACGAGAGCCGGGACGGTCGCAGCTGGACAGCGGCCGGGCGGGACACGTTCACCGAGCGCGTGTCGCTGCCGCGCACGTGGCTGTTCGCGCCGAGCGAGCACAAGCTGACGGTGAGGTACGACGATGCGCGCGGCTGAGATCGAGCTGCTGCTGCCGGAGGTGCTGCGGCGCACTGTTCTGCCGGGCTCGCCGATGGCCGCGCTCGTCGGCGTGATGGAGGCGATGCACGCCCCGGCCGAGGAGGCGCTTCGTGGCTTCCCCTCGGTGCTCGACCCGCTGGGCACCCCGGACCGGTTCGTTGGCATGCTCGCGACCTGGGTCGATCTCGCCCGCCTGGACGAGACCCCGGCCGGACACCTCGACCGCGCGAGGATGCGGGTGCTGGTGTCCCTCGCGGCCGACCTGGCGCACTGGCGGGGGACGCCCGGCGGACTGATGTGGATCGTGAGCGTCGCGACCGGTGTCGCTGGCCTGCGGCTCGAGCAGAAGGGCCCGTTCGCCGTACGGGTCGTGGTCCCCGCCGCCGCGGCCGCCCAGGCCGACCTCGTACGCGAGATCGCCGCCCAGGAGAAGCCCGCCCACCTCGTCGTCGAGGTCGTCGTGGACGCATCAGTGGCGGCGACGACATGAAGAAGCTCGTGTTCGTCGTCGCTGCGGTCGTGCTCCTGGCCGCGATCGCGCTGGTGATGCTGCGTCCGGGTTCCGGTGGCGGCGATCCCGCACGTCCGGGCGGTCTGGTCGAGGTGATCGGCGGGTTGCTCCCGGCGCGCGACCTCGTGTCGGCGGACGTCGCGGGTCAGCCGTGCTGGGACCAAGGGGCGCTCGCGGTGCCTCCCGGCGGGACCTGCGTCACCCCGCTGCCGGACGCGGCGACGCGGATGAGGTTGTGCACGACCCAGGGGCTGCCGGACGTCCGGGTGCAGGGCGTCTCGTACGGCCCGCAGCGGGTCAAGCCCGCACAGCTGGACTGCTCCAACCCCGGCGCCATCAGCCTGTACGACGACGGGTCGCGGTTGCTGGTCGCCTGTCTCGGGACGACCCCGTGCCTACTGAAGCTGGTCTGAGATGGTGGCCGACTCGTTGCGCAAGCCGTTCCTGGTCGCGGCCGTGGTGGCCGTGCTCGTGGCGTTCCTCTCCTGCCTGGGGTCGTCGCTGGTCACCGGACCTCCGCCCTTCGCCGACCGCGTGCAGCAGACGCTGTCGAGCCCGCAGACCGCGGAGCTGCTCGACCGCTTCGGCATCGACGCCAGCGATGCCCAGGACTCGCTGAACGGCACACGGCCGGACAACCCGCCCGGGATGGGGATCCCGGCGCTCGCGCTGATCGAGGGCCTGCTCCTGCTCGTGCTGGTCATCACGGCAGCCCCGCTGCTGGTCGGGGAGCGCGTCACGGGGGTCCTCACCGGGGCGGTGTCGATCATCGGCGGACTGGTCGCGCTGCTGGCCGCGGTCGCGACGGCCATCGTCTCGTTCGTGGCGCTGATGCTGATGGTCTCGCTGCTGCTCGCCGTCCCGTTCGGCACGATGGCGTACCTGGCGATCTTCGGATCGTTCGACACCGGTGGGGCGGGCCTGTTCACGTCACTTGTGCTGGGCCTGACCCTGGCGTGCCTGGTGCTGCTCGTCCTTGCCCAGCAGCGCTTCGTCACGGGCAAGGGGCTCATGCTGCTGATCGCGACGGCGGCTCTGCTGACCTTCGTTACCGCGTTGCTGCACTCGATCGTGCCGTCCTTCCTGGCGAGCATCACCGATGCCCTGGCCGCCCTCGTCACCGCGATCGTCAGTGCGATCTGGGCACTGCTCGTGCTGATCTGGGGGATCGTCGCGGCGGTCCGCGTGCTCCGGCTCGGACGGCAAGCCGGCGGCGGCAGCCTCACCCGCGAGGCCTCGTCAGGGGGCACGTCGACTCGAGAGCCCCCGCCCGGCCGGCGTGCACGCGACTGAACGGCTTTTGGGCGTCTCCCTAGGATCACATCGTGCGACCGATTCCCCCACTGTGGACCTCCTTCATCGCTGCAGGCCAGCGCGGGCTGGTGCACGCCACCGGCGGACCCCGCGACTACGCCGGCCGTCGCGCCCTGACCGCCACCCTCGGCATCGCCGGCGCCGGTGTGATGGCCACGGCCGTCTGGCAGTTCTGGCAAGCCCGCACCACCATCGACCCGATCGCCCCGCAGACGACGTCCGCCCTTGTCACCACAGGGTTGTACAGCCGGAGCCGCAACCCCATCTACATCGCCGACGCCCTCGTCCTCGCCGCCCACGCCGCCTGGCTCGGGCGCCCGCTCGCCCTGCTCGGCATCCCTGCCCTCGTCGCCGCGCTGCACCCGCAGATCCGCGCAGAGGAGACGGCGCTGCAGGAGCGGTTCGGGCCTGCGTACGAGGCGTACGTCGCTCGCATCCCCCGCTGGGTCGGCCCGCGGGGCTGACGCTCAGCGTCCTTCAGCCCCAGCGGGGATCGCGTACCGCTTGGTCGCCATCCAGACCGAATAGCCGAGGATCGCCACGACGAACAACGAGATCGCGATCCACTCCGAGCCGCCCATCGCCGGCGTGGCAAGGGTGTTCGCGCGGACGAGCTCGATGTCGACCCAGCTGAGCAGCAGGCCGGTGGCGCCACCGATGAACAGCATGTCGCCGGTCAGCCGCTGACGGAGCCGGGGCCGGTTCTCCGTACGGAGCCAGTACTCCTTGTGGGGGATGTTGAGGCCCACGCCCGAGCCGGCGAGGATCAACCTCACCAGCATGGGGAGCCCGAGGACGAGGGCGGCCGAGATGATGACGTCGAAAGTGACGTACCCGGCCCGAGTGCCCCACCCGTCGGCCGCTCCCGATGGGCCGAAGTGGGTCGCGACCTTGTCGGGCAGCTGAAGCACCGCCCACACGAGCGTGGCGATCCTCGCTACGACCGCCGTCCCGTACAGGGTCCAGGTCCTGATCGAAGGTCCTTCGCCGTCTCCGAACACAGTGGATTCCTCTCCTCCACCATGATGCTCTCGCCGGGTGGCAGCGAGGGCTGCGCACCCTTGGTGGGGCCGGGAGTGCGCGCTCGGTACGCTCGCGGCCATGACGCCACGCTGGCCCGTGATCCTGTTCGACCTCGACGGCACCCTCGCCGACTCGATCAACCTCATCGTGATGAGCTATCAGCATGCGTTCCGCGAGGTCATCGGGCGGGAGTGGGACGAGGCCGAGATCAAGTCGTGGATCGGCAAGTCGCTGATCGAGGCATTCCGGGGCGCCCTCGGCGACGAGCTCGGCGAGAAGGCGTACGTCTCGTACACGACGTTCAACGAGGCGAACACCGAGCGGCTGATGAAGGGGTACGAGGGGGTGCCCGAGCTGCTGCGCGACCTGAACGCCGCTGGCGTCAGGACCGGCGTCGTCACCTCGAAGCGCCGCCCGCCCGCCGAGTGGGCGATCCGGCTCTGCGGGCTCGACATACCGCTTCTGGTCGGCCACGAGGACGTACCGGCCCACAAGCCCGACCCGCGGCCGCTGCTGCGCGGCCTGGAGCTGCTGGGGGCGAAGGTCGAGGAGGCTGTGTACGTGGGGGACGCCGCCGTCGACGTCATCGCCGCGCGCAACGCCGGCCTGCCGGCCGTCGCCGTCACCTGGGGCGCGGGCGTCCGCGCCGACATCGAGGCCACCGACCCGCTCGCGATGTGCGACACGGCCGCCGAGCTGAGGGCTGTACTGCTGGGCTGATCCTCGTTTCGATACCAGAAGCGAGCAGAACCGCCGGATCCGGGCTGTTTCTCGCCGATGGGGTATCAAAACGAGGATCGCCGTTGTCCACAAGCGGCCGCGAAATCTTTCCACAGCTTCGATCCGTCCTGACGAAACCGGCTGTTCGTGCCCACTGTCCAGGGTGTGAAGGTAGACACACTCATCGCGACTGAGGGACCCTTGTTCCACCTCGCGTCGCTTCCCGAGACGACCCGCGCCACGGTTCGCAGCGCTCATGCAGCGGGGCGGCTGACGCGGCTGCTGCCCGGAACCTATGTCCCGACGGAGCTCAAGGACGACTTCTCGGCTCGGTGTCTGGCCGTTGGCTGGTGGTGCGCGGATGCTGTCATTGTCGGCACGGCTGCGGCCCGACTGACATTCTGGCCGGACGTCCCCGTTCGACAGATCGATGTCGCTCGACGAGGACCTGAACCGATCGGTCCGGGGTACCGCTTCCACCGTCGTTCCATCGACCCCGAGTACATCCTCGACCGCCACGGTCTTCGCGTGAGTGCTCCCGCCCTGACCGCCATCGACCTCGTCGACGAGTTCGGCGGCGACGCGATCGACGTCTGCCTTCGCTCACGCGCAGCCCGACTCACGGATCTGTGGGCTGCGTACGCGGCGCACCCGGCGCGGCCCGGAAACGCCGAACGACGACGGATGCTCCTCGACTCCCGCGACAAGCCGTGGTCAGCGGCCGAGCGCTTGTCGCACCGCCTTCTTCGTAGCCATCGCCTCAAGGGATGGACGGCCAATCTCGAGATCAGGGTGCAGGGCTCGAAGTACTACATCGACATCGCGTTCCGCGAGGCGCGGTTGGCCATCGAGATCGACGGACGCCTTCATGAGGACGACCCCTCGGTGTTCGAGCGGGACCGGTACCGTCAGAACGCCCTCATCCGCGAGGGGTGGCGGGTGCTGCGCTTCACCTATCGCATGCTCGTCGACGAGCCCGAGTACGTGATTGCCACGATCCTGGCCGCACTGGCCATGGCGTGAGGTCCCCGCGATCCTCGTTTTGATACCGCATCGACGTGGAATCGGATCTGTGAAGCCAGACGGCGGCGATGGGGTATCAAATCGAGGATTCGGATCCACCTCAACTGATTGGTTGACAACGACCCGTTCTGAACCTAGAGTCTTACTCAACCACTTAGTTGAGGACGGACATGCCGACCGACCAGCTCTCTCGAACCTTCGCTGCCCTCGCAGATCCGACCCGGCGCGACCTCGTCGCACGGCTCACGATCGGCGACGCGACAGTCGGCGATCTGGCGGCTCCGTACGCGATGAGCCTGCAGGCCGTCTCAAAGCACCTGGGCGTCCTCGAGAAGGCAGGTCTCGTGACCCGGAGGAAGCAGGCACAGCGCAGACCAGTACACCTCGAGGCCGAGGTCCTGGCCCCGGTCACGGAGTGGCTGGAGACGTACCGGCGCCGAGCCGAGGAGCGCTACCAGCGTCTCGACGCCGTCCTCGCAGAACTGTCCGACACACAAGCAGGATCCGACACACCCGCCACAGGAGGGACCCGATGACCCACATCATGACCGACTACTCGCACGCTGCGATCGAGGCCGACCCGAACGTCCCGCTCATCCGGATCACCCGGGACTTCGCAGCAACCCCCGAGCAGCTCTTCCGCGCTCATACCGACCCCGACCTCTACGCACGATGGGTCGGCCCGAACGACATCACGACCCGGATCGAGGTCTGGGACTGCCGTACGGGTGGCAGCTGGGCCTTCTCCAACGTGCGCGGCGACGAGGCCTACTCGTTCCACGGCTGCTTCCACGAGATCTCCCCGACCCGCCTCGTACAGACCTTCACGTTCGACGGCTGGCCCGATGGGGTGTCGCTGGAGACCCTCACGTTCACCGACCTCGGCGACGGCCGCACCCGCCTGTCCGCCCAGTCGCTCTGCGACAGCTTCGCCGGCCGCGACCAGTTCCTCGCCAGCGGCATGGACGTCGGCGTCAACGACGGCTACGCCAAGCTCGACACCTTGCTCGCCGAAATCTGAAGGAGAAACCAATGATCACCACCTGTCTCTGGTTCCAGGGCGACCTCGACGCGGCACTCGCCCGCTACGAGAGCCTGTTCGACGACTTCGAGCTCTCGTCGCTCACGCGCATGGGTGCCGACGAGCCGGCGATGCTGGCGAGCTGGCGCATGAACGGTACGGAGTTCCGCGCGATCAGCCAGCCCGCCGACTTCCAGTTCAACGAGTCGATCTCGTTGAGCGTGACCTGCGCCGACCAGGCCGAGACCGACCGCCTCTGGTACGGGCTCATCGCCGGTGGCGGCGAGGAGTCGATGTGCGGGTGGCTCAAGGATCCGTACGGACTGTCGTGGCAGATCACCCCAACCCGGCTGTACGAGCTGTTGAGCGATCCCAATCCCGCACGCGCCGCGGCCGCTCAGAAGGCGATGCTCTCCCAGCACCGCATCGTCGTCTCCGAGCTGGAGGCCGCCGCGGACCAGGCCAACTGATACCGCCGGTCCAGCTCTCAACGGGCGGCAGGTACCGCCCTGGCCCTCGGCTTTGACTGATCATGAGTTTCCCCGTGGCGGAGCAGCACCCACCCTGTTGCAAACGCAGCCGTCAGGACGAGGGTGGGCAGCGCCGCGAGAGGCTCGGCCGGCAAGTCGGCCAGAGGCCCGCACACCTCCGCCAGCGACAGGGACGCCATCATCACGGCGCCGAGCCCGGTCATGAGAGTGCCCAGTGCGCGGCCCCTGGGGTCGCGCCGCCACGTCCACCACGCGGCGGTCGCGAGGGCAGGCATGACGAAGCAGAGGTCCATGAGGTAGATCGACCAGAGTTCGGTCGGCTGCCGGCCGGACCGCGCGTACGGCGTCAGCGCGCTCACCCATGCAACCGAGAAGGCCAGCGAGGTCAGGCCACAGAGGGCTGCGACCACCACGCGACGGGCGCCAGCCAGCGGCTCGGTCCCGGCCGCCACGCGCAGCCCTCGAGCCACCCCGAGCACGAGCGCCCACGTGGCGCAGGCAAGCGCAGCAAGGTAGGCGACGTACCACACGGTCACGGTCCGCTCGATGGCGTAGATGCCGTAGCCGTAGGCGATGAAGGCCAGCGCAGGGAGGGCAAAGCGATCGGCTGACCGGTGCCTTGCCGTGGCGACCAGCAGTAGGAGTGCCAGCGCGAGAGCTGTGGCGTCCTGACCCAGCGCGCCGGGCAGCACCGCAGGTGACACGACAGCGCGGTACTGGCCGGGGTCGATCAGCCCGGCGGCCGAGCAGATCGCCGCGATCAGGGCAGTCGCGGTACGGAGCACCGCCTCGGGGCGGGACAGTTCGATCGTGACACCACTGGGAGCAGTGTGCGTGATGGGGTTCGTGCTCATGACGTTCTCCTGGAAATCGGGGCGCGAGGCGCATCTATGTTCGAGGGATCCGCGACCAATTCCTCGTTGTGAGTCTTGTTCTGGGGCAGATCGAACTCGGCATCGATCCCGACCGGCGGGCGATCGAGCAGCCGGGCGACGCCAGCCGCCAGCTCGGCTCGACGGTCGGCCGGGATGGCCTCGACCAGGCAGCGCATCGTCAGCCCATAGATGCATGCCCAGGCGACCTGGGCCTCGAGCTCGCCATTGGCGCCCGGCGGCAGCTGGGCGGCTAGGGCCCGAAGGGCGGGCCGGTCTGCTAGCGCGCCGGGGTAGAGCATCCGCGTGGGCTCGAGGGTGGGGGGCCAACGGGATGTCAGCACCGCGAGCGCGAGGTCTCCTTGAGAGACCATGAGCTCAAGGTAGGCGCCAATCCGCTCCGCACTGTCAGTCGCCGGGTGTCGCGTCACTGCTGCGACCAGCTCGTCGGACACCTGCTGGACGACCGCGCCCGCCAAGGCCTCTCGGTCGCCCACCTGGTTGTAGAGGGTTCCGACCGAGCACCCCAGCCGGCTCGCGACGCTGCGCATCGTCAAACCGTCCAGTCCTCGCTCGTCAACCACCGCGCGAGCCGCCGCCACCACCGCGCTGGGCTCAAGTCGAACCATCCGTACCCCTCCACTGAACAATGTTCATTTGAACAATGTTCAGGTTAGCACCGCCTGGGTCGACGATCAACCAACCGGAGGAGGCGGAAGCGGCGTCGACCGCGGATGGCAGAGCCCTCCGCCCGCTAGAAGACCCAGTTCGACACCGGCGCACGGTGCCAGCCGAACGCGAGTGACGCTGGCACCAGCGACCCGGGCGCGAGCTCGGTGACCAGGCCAGCCGCGGCGAGCTCGACCAGCGAGATGCCGCCGAGGTACGCCGCACCGAGCTCCCGTACGTCGAGCGCAAGATCCGCGGCCCTGTCCGTACGCACCACCTCCGGTACGCCCGAGGCAGACGCCCGCACCAACCAGCGTCCGGCGTTCTGCGGCAGTACGGCATCGGTCACATCGAGGACCACCTCGACATCGCTCTGGTACCGCCGCCCAGCCAACGCCGCACCCACATCCACGAGCCGCGCCCACACGTTGTCCTTCGTGCAGGGCTGCATCGCGCGGTAGTCGACCAGCATGCTCAGCAGCGGGTCGTCGGGCGCCAGCGACGGAGTGATGACCTCGGTCGTGAGGTCGAAGTCGAACAGCCGGCTCCACACGACGTGGGCGATCGCCGGCTCCTCGGCGGCGACCTCGACCACCCGCACCATGCCGGCCGGGCCGCCCGCCGCCCACACGAACTTCCGCCGGAACAGCGCGTAGCCGACCGGCTCCCCGTCACGCTCCACGACGAGGATTCGCAGCGTCTCGAAATCCTGCTTCCGCATCGGCAGCTCGCTGAGGTACGACCTCTGGTGAGCCTCCGTCGGGCGCGTCACCCATCCCGGACGGTCGACCGCGCCGTGGAGGCGGGCGACGAGCCCGCTGTGGGCGTCGAAGTCGAAGTGGTCGATCGACACCGTGAGCCCGGCGGTGTCGACGGGCCGCAGCGCCGCGCCGCGGGACACGGTCAGCGTGACCTGCCTGGCCGCGATCCCGTACCCGAACCTGCCGTAGATCGCGGGCTCCGCCGCGTACAGCATCGACACCGGCTCACCGCGCTCGAGACAGTGCGCGAAATGGGCGTCCATCATCGCCCGCAGCAACCCCTGCCGCCGCCACTGCGGGTGCACGCACACCCAGGTCAGGCCGGCGATCGGCAGCCGCGCGCCCGGAACCGGGGTGTCCGCGAACGCGTACGACGCGTGGAAGGCGGACAACCTCCCGGGATGCGTCTGGTCCTCCACCCCGTACGTGCGACCCCACGGCAACGGGTACGGCCACTCCAGCTGGTCATCGAGCCGGTGCTGCGAGGGGAAGGCCCACGTATCCACATCGACCACATCGCGCAGGCGATCGGCACCGACCGGTATGACTTCGTTCATGGCGCCCACTCTGCCGCACGCCCAGGACATTTCGCCTGCGGATTCCAGCACCGCCCCGCCACAACGCCGTAGCGGGTCCACGTTCTGTCGGAGTCTCCCGTTAGCCTGACAAGGACGAAAGAGGGGGCGATGGTACGACTGCGGCGCGGGCTGCTGGCGCTCGTTCTCCTGGTCGCCGTGTTGGCGGGATGCACGAAGGCGCCGAGCAAGCCGGCGCTCAATCTGCCGGTCGCCGACGACAGTCTCACGGCGATCGCGACGGCGCTCAGCGCGCTCGACGTGTCGTCCGCCCCCCTGTCCTCCTCGCCGACCGCGGCGCAGACCGAGCTCGGGCTCCTCGTCGCCGGCATGGACGGCATCAAGCCGACGGTCACGACCGGCCCCATCACGTACGACTCCACGAACCCCACCGCCTCCGCGGTGCTGCACTACTCGTGGGCGATGCCGAGCGCGCCGTGGACGTACGACGTGACCGTGCCGCTGGTCCACAACGGTCAGGGCTGGAAGCTCGACTGGTCGCCGGCGGTCGTCCTCCCCCAGCTCAACGCGACGAACCGCCTTGTCCACGCGCACACGACCGCCCAGCGCGGCGCCATCATCGGCGCGAACAACCAGGCGCTGGTGGAGCAGTTCACGGTCGTCAAGGTCGGCATCGACAAGACCCGGGTGAGCGGCGCCGCGGCGGTCGCATCCGCGCGAGCGCTGGCGGGCGTGGTGGGAATCGACCCGGACAAGTACGCCACCCAGGTCGCCAACTCCTCCGACAAGGCGTTCGTGCTGGCAATCACGCTGCGACAAGGCAGTGTGCCGGCATTGGTCGCCAGCATCGGGGGTGCCGTCGGCATCGAGGGCAAGTCGATGCTGCCCGTCACCGACGGGCTCGCGCCGGAGATCATCGGCACGATCGGTGACGCGACCAACGAGATCATCGCCTCGTCCAAGGGGGCCGTGCTCTCCGGCGACCAGGTGGGGCTGGCAGGCCTGCAGAGGCGCTACGACGCCCAGCTCCGCGGCACGCCAGGTGACAAGGTGACGGTGGCGGGAAGGCGCACGACCACGTCGACCTCGTCCGCCAGCCCCTCCGCGAGCAGGTCGGCGTCCACGTCGAGCGCAACCTCCACCCCGGATCGTACGGCCTCGGCATCGGGCGCGACCCCGTCGACCTCAGCCACCGCAGCAGCTTCAGTGACGCCCGTGGTCGTCTACACGACCAATCCCGTACAGGGCAAAGACCTCGTCGTGAGCCTGGATCTCGACCTGCAGCAGAAGGCGGAGGCGGTCATGCAGTCGGTCGCCGGCCCAGCAGCGGTCGCGATCATCCGGCCGTCCACCGGCGGCATCCTCGCGGTGGCGAACTCGCCCGGCAGCGCGGGGCAGCCGGACGCGACGTTCGGCCAGTACGCGCCGGGCTCGACGTTCAAGATCGCGACCTCGCTGGCGCTCATCCGCAAGGGGTTCACGGCCGACACGATCATGAACTGCACGTCGTCGGTGAACGTCGACGGGCAGCGGTTCAAGAACTACGCCGACTTCCCGTCCTCGAAGATCGGACGGATCCCGCTCAAGGACGCGGTCGCCCAGTCGTGCAACACCGCGTTCATCAACGAGTACGGCACGATCTCCGGGCCTGAGCTGCAAGCGGCGGCGGCGAGCCTCGGCGTCGGCATCGACTACGACGCGGGCTTCCCCGTCAACTACGGGATCGTCCCGAAGCCGGCCTCGAGCGCCCAGAAGGCTCAGGAGTTCATCGGCCAGGGCGGCGTCCTGGCGTCGCCTGTCACGATGGCAGGGCTCGCGAGCTCGGTCGCGGCCGGGCGCACCGTGATCCCGTACCTCGTCGAGGAGACCAAGCCGACCTCCACCGCAGCGCCGATCACCGCTGCCGAGGACGCCACGCTTCAGCAGCTCATGGCGTACACGGTGGCTACCGGTTCGGGTCGCGTGCTCAAGGGCTTGGCGCTCGGCGCGAAGACCGGCACGGCCGAGTACGGCACCGGCGCGTCGCTGCCCACCCATGCCTGGATGATCTGCTTCACCGGCAGCGACCTCGCGATCGCGGTCTGGGTGAAGGACGGCGCCTCCGGCTCCGGCGTCGCAGGGCCGATCATCAAGCAGCTCCTTGCCTGACCGCCAGCAGATCCCGGCAGCGGTACCGTCGGCAGCGTGGAAGAGCACACCGCGTTCGAGACCGCGCACCGCATGCTGGTCGATGCCGAGCGCATCACCGTACTCACCGGCGCCGGAATGTCCACGGCATCGGGCATCCCCGACTTCCGCGGGCCCCAGGGGGTGTGGACCCTGGATCCCGAGGCGGAGCGGGTGTCGACGCTGTCCTGCTACCTGACCGACCCGGCGGTACGGAAGGCGGCCTGGCAGCGTCGTACCTGGTCGCCGGTGTTCTCCGCCGAACCCAACGATGCGCACCGGGCGCTGGCCGACCTGGAGCGAACCGGGCGTCTGCGCGCGATCATCACGTCCAACACCGACGGCCTCCATCAGCTCGCGGGGTCGACGACCGTGATCGAGCTGCACGGCAACGCCCGGCGCTGGCGGTGCGAGTCGTGCCGCCGCACGGGCCCGATGGAGGAGATGCTCGCGCGGATCACCGCGGGCGAAGCCGACCCGGACTGTCCGACATGCGGCGGGATCGCACGAGCGACGACGATCTTGTTCGAGGAGAACCTCGACCCGGAGGTCATCGACGCAGCCGTGGCCGCAGCGTCGGACTGCGACGTCTTCCTCACCGTCGGAACCTCGCTCGCCGTCTACCCGGCGGCGGGTCTGCTGCCCCTGGCCCTGCGCGCGGGTGCGCGTGCATTGATCGTCAACGCGGAGGAGACCGAGTACGACCACTACGCCTGGGCCGTCATTCGCGAACGGATCGAGTCAGTGCTGCCGCGCTTGTTGGCCGACGGGTCCACGACCGACTGAGCAACGCAGCCCGGAGTCGAACTCAGCTGGTCCGACGGCTCGAGCCCAACGAGCCGTCGTTCCACCCCGCCCCGGCCACCTCCCGCTCCCCAAGCCATCGCACCACTCCCCAAACCATCCATGGATTGGGAAGCGGCCCATGGGTTGGGGAGCCGGGTCCATGGGTTGGGGAGCCGGGTCCATGGGTTGGGGAGCAGCAGTGGCCCCATGGGCTGGGTAACAAGGTCCACGGCGCTGTGAACGGATGTCTTGCGAAGCCGACACAATGGGCACCATGTTGCCGCTCGTCACGTGGATCTGGCCGGAGACTCCGATCGAGATCGCGGT
>JADGPB010000333.1 GCA_017882655.1 Propionibacteriales bacterium | reverse complement strand
ACTTACATTCGCCGGGATGGCGATCGCCATCCTGCCGCCGTTGCTCCTCTTCCTGGTGCTCCAACGCAGCTTCATCCGGGGTCTGGCCGCGGGTGCGGTCCGCCGCTGACGGACCCTGGTGCTCGGGGTCGGAGCGGCCACAAGCGTCACCAGGAACGCCAGGACGGTTCAGATCCAGAGGATCGAGAGCGCCAAGGCCGAAGCGTAGAGACCGATCCCGTAGACGGTGTGGGTCGCGACGTTCCGCAGCCGGGCCGCGCGGGGGTTGGGCGTCCTCGACGCCGCGATGCCCGCGCCCATGCCTGGCTGCAGGATGAACCAGGGAGCGACGATCGTGCCCAGGCCGATCAGCATGGGCGGCAGGATCGTGGGGGCACGGGCCCAATCGAGCCCCCAGATCGCGAGCAGCACGAATGCGAAGGCAACGGCGATGGAGTAGTGCGCGACCCACCCCAGCGGCCGCTCTCCGCGAACGGGCTCGGCGGAGGCGATCCGCTCGTGGAAGAAGCGCCGCCGCGGGAAGTGGCTGATCCACCGACCCAGCAGCGCGTAGTCAAGGCCCTGGATCCTGAACGCACGTCGCGCGAGCAGCGCCCAGGCATCCATCAGGGCAGCAGCCCCCGCACCGATGAGCACGCCCCGCGGGAGGAGCTCGACGAGGTCATTCATTCAGGACTCCTGGCCGATGTCGATGTGGAGGTGAGTCGGGGCTGACCGAGTCAGACCAGGTCCGGCAGGAGTACGGACTCGAAGCCGACGCCGGTTGCGTCTCGGAAGCACGGAGTGGCCGGACGACGCGATCAGCGCCACGGGTCGCCCGGTGCACGCACGAACCGCTTCCACGCGTAGTCCCACGGCGTGACGACGAGGACGACGGCGCCGAAGCAGACGTTGAAGAACACGCTCGTGAACAGCGCGCTCGTGTCACCGGCGGCGAGGTTCGGGATGCCCACGACAGCCATCCAGATCAGCTTCCAGCCCACCTCGAACATCAGCACCGGCAGCATCGCTACGGGGTACCGAAGGCCCAGGAATGCAAGTAGTGACATGGCAGTCAGGAGGACGGCGACCACGCCTTCGTACACCGGCAACGTCGCGACCGTGCCGTTGATGATCAGGGGCCACTTGACGAGCACCAGGCCCACGGCCATGAACAGGTAGCCGATCCGCATCATGTTCAAGCGGTACGTCGGCAGCGAGGAAGATGCGGCCGTGCGAGCGCGGACGATGTCGTCAGGGGTGCCCGTGGCCGTGAGCTCAGTGGTCTGCGTCGTCACGATGCTTCCTTTCGGCTGAGGTTCAGGCTGATCGAGGCCACTCGGCATGGCCACCATGGACTCAGCGAGCTCGCCCACGGTTTCGGTCGGACTGCTTGCATGGGACGCTCCTTCACGGGTCTGCTCGTGGTTCAACGTTGGTGGGATCGAGAGCGGGGATCGACGATAGGCAGTTCACCTCATGGCCTCGCAAGGCTTCGAGAAAGGGCTGAAGACTGCCGCAGACAAGGCAGCGGATCGTGTGGTCGTCGACCTCGACCTCCGAGACTCGCGCTCCGCTCCCGCCGCGACGCGGGCTCGAACGGCACGTGGACCATCCTTCAGCTCGACGATCGTCTCCGGCTGTGCCCGGAGGTTCAGCCACCACGCCGGCTCGGCATCGGCCCAGCCGTTCATGGCCAGGGTGACCAGGTTCGGGCCGTCGTCGTAGTACCCGACAATCGCGACCCGTGACTGGCCCGAACGCCGCCCGAACGCCGCCCGAGCGTCGTCAGGCGCATCGTCCCGAACTTGGCGCCAGCCTTCGGTCGCCAGAGTCCGCGCCGGCCCCCGGTGAGCCGGTAGTAGGCGCGGTGCAGCACCCAGGCGATCCGAACGAACACCCGCGGAGAGGCGGGAGGCGCCTGCTCGCGGACGGCGGTCATGCTGCGGCCACCTTCGTCGCGACCGCGATCGGTCCTGAGGCGGCCGTTGCCGACTCCTCGGTCGCGCTTGCGTCGAACGCAAGGGCGGCCGGAGCGGCCGCCTGGAACCCCTTGAAGATGAGCCACAGGCCCAGGAACAGCTCCCAGATGAACTCCGGGACGGTCGCGATGCCCTGCACCGCTCCGAACTGCGGGATGACTCCGAGCAGCACGGCGGTCCCGGAAGCGGCGAGCAGCGGACCTCCGATGACACCGAACAGCGCCATGCGGCGTGACACCAGGCCGGACCGGTACAGCAGCCAGCCCAGGATCAGGCCGGTCCCGATGCCGTCGGCGAAGCCGGGGCCGAGCAGGAACGTCCAGTTGTGGAGGGCGACCAGCGACTTACCCATGAGGACGAGCGACCCCGCATCCGCGCCCGCGGCCCCCTGCCGCACGGTCACGACCGTGAGGAGGCTGAGGAGGCCGATCCCGATGAAGGCGCACTCGACGAGGCGGGCGGTGACGTAGCCAAGGGCCAGGGTCTCGTTCTGCCGCTTGAGCAGCGGGAACAGAACCACGGCGCAGCCGATGTTGGTGAGGATGAGCATGAGCTCGAGGAACGCACCGAGGAACACGCGGGTGTCGGCGCCGGCACCGGTGATGTAGGCGCCGGGATTGTCGGTCAGTGGGCCGTAGAGAACAGCCGCAGCAATCGACGTGATGAAGGTGAGGATGAACAGCACGCCCACGACGAGCGCGGTCTTTCGCGAAGAGGTCATAGCGGGATTCCTTTCATTGCTGAGGGAAGCTGGGAACTCAATTGCTTATGGGACCGGCTCGTGATTCGGTCAACGCCCGGCCGTTGGTCGCCGGTAGCTACGTGGGTTCGATGACGGGCACATCGCCCTGGCGTGGTTGGATCTGCGTCACCGAGACCAGCGGCAGACCCGTGTCCCGCACCTTCAGGAGAAGGCCATGCAATGCCGCCTGGTCGGTGATCGAGCCACCGAGGATCGTGGTGCCGTCGCGTTCGAGGCTGATGCTCAGGCCGTCGAACCAGGCGGCCCATCGGCGATCAAGGTGCCCCTTGAGGCGGATCTCATAGCGTCCCGGTTCGTGGCGGTCGCCAGTCGATGCGTGTCGTTCGCTCATGGCGCTCCTTGTGCGTTGTTCCTCGCTCGATGGATCTCGCCGGCGATGCCGACGTACTTGGTGCGATCTCAAGGTGGAGGCAAATGTGGTGAGCGGGCATCACCACCTGTGGTGATTGGGGTGGTGATTCTTCGATCTGGAGGCGGGAAGGCACCGAGGGCCTGGTTCGACGAACCCTGACGGGCCTGTGCCACGCATTCACCACGTGGGCGCTCGTGGTCGCGCGAGGCCGAGGAGCTTGAGGGTGTCGCGCTGGAGCGTCGTGCCGGCGTCAGCGCGGAAGGCCGAGCGAGCGCGCGTCAGCGGTGCTGCCGGCCGAGCGCGCGGTTCAGCAACGCTGCCGGTCGGGCGCTACGGCGACGGGCGTGCAGTCGCCGTCATCGGCCGCGCCACGGCGGGCGCGGCCCGCGGCTCCGTGTCGAGCGGGCCGTGAGTCTACGTGTCGTGAACGGTGACGGGCCCGGGTCGGTCATTGCGGGTTCGCGACAGCAGGTCGAGCTCGACCGCTCGGCCGACCGCGGCGCGACGGTTGTTCACGCCGAGCTTTGCGTAGATGCTCTTGGTGTGGCTCCGCACCGTGTGCAGGGAAACCACGAGCTGGCGGGCGATCCCTGGGCCGTCGAGATCGGTGTCGAGCAATCGGAGCACGTCGAGCTCGCGCTCGCTCAGTGGCTCGAACAGCACCTGCTTGATCGGCGTTCGGCCTTCGGGCCG
>JADGPB010000332.1 GCA_017882655.1 Propionibacteriales bacterium | reverse complement strand
TACTGCGGATCGTGTGCCGCAACGGCTTCAGCCACGACCTCGCCGACCTGTTGCTGGCCGACCTCCGCGTTGCCGTCGACCAGCTGAACGACGACAGCCGTACGGGCACGGCCACCGGTCCATCGGGCTTCCGCCACTGACCCTGAACACCACGTAAGCAGCCGGCTATCGTCATGCGCAGTCATCGAGAACCAGGCACACCTGCTGGAGACGCTGGCAACCCGCGCGATGGCGCCGATCACTCCGGGGTGGTTGGCGTGGGTGGCACTGCCGATCGCTGGTCGCTTACGTGGTGTTCAGGGTCAGTGGCGGAAGCCGGATGGACCGGTGGCGGTGCCCGTACGGCTGTCGTCGTTCAGTAGGTCGACGGCAACGCGGAGGTCGGCCAGCAACAGGTCGGCGAGGTCGTGGCTGAAGCCGTTGCGGCACACGATCCGCAGTACGGAGAGGTCTTGGCGGTCGGCGGGGAACGTGTAGGCGGGGACCTGCCAGCCGCGTTCGCGCAGGGCTCGCGACAAGGCGAATACGTCCCAGCCCGTGACGTGTTCTGTGGTCGTGAACGCGAAGACGGGCAGTTCATCGCCGCGGGAGAGCAGTCGAAATTCTGGCATGGCCTCAATCTGGCCGGAGAGGAACATGGCGACGTCTCTCGCGGCTTGTTGCACGGCGCGGAAGCCGCTATGCCCGAGGCGAAAGAAGATGTAGTACTGCGCGACGACTTGCGCGCCGGGGCGGGAGAAGTTCAAGGCGAAGGTGGGCATGTTGCCGCCGAGGTAGTTCACGTTGAATATCAGCTCCTGCGGCAGCGCGTCCGCGTCGCGCCACAGGACCCAACCGACACCGGGATAGACCAGCCCGTACTTGTGGCCTGAGGTGTTGATGGATGCGACCCGAGGAAGGCGGAAGTCCCACAGCAGGTCGTGGTCCAGGAACGGGGCGATCATCGCTCCTGAGGCACCGTCGACGTGGATCGGCACGTCCGGCCCCCCGCGGCTGGCCAGCTCATCGAGCGCGGCGGAGATGTCGGCGATCGGTTCGTAGCTGCCGTCGAACGTCGAACCCAAGATGGTCACAACCCCGATGGTGTCCTCATCACAGTGGGCCACGGCCTGTTCCGCGTCGAGATGAAAACGCTCACCGCTCATCGGCACGATCCTGGGTTCAACGTCCCAGTAGCGGCAGAACTTCTCCCAGCAGACCTGGACATTGGCGCCCATGACCAGGTTCGGTCGGCGGGTGCGGTCATTGACGCGGGCGGCCCAGCGTCGGTGAAGGGCGATTCCGGCGAGCATGCACGCCTCACTGGAGCCGGTGGTCGAGCAGCCGGTGGCCTGATCGGGGGATGGGGCGTGCCACAGGTCGGCCAGCATCGCCACGCACCGCCGCTCGAGCTCGGCGGTCTGGGGGTACTCGTCCTTGTCGATCATGTTCTTGTCGATGCAGTCGGCCATGAGCTGGCGGGCCTGGGGTTCCATACCCGTCGTGACGAAGGTGGCGAGGTTCAGCCGGGCACTGCCATCGAGCAGCAGCTCGTCGCGAATCAGCTGGTACGCGACGTCGGCCGGGACCGGATCCTGCGCCAGGCGACTCTTCGGCGACGTCAGGCGCTGCCCGAGTGCAGGGTTCGCCTCGGTGATCAGTGGATTCGACCCCCCGGTGGTGGCGTCGTTCTTGCTGGAACCGCGATGAAGGGCCATAGCGACACTATGCCGGTACTGTCCAGGTCGCGCAGCGGACTCGTGGAGGCTCTGAGTCACGGCAACGCTGCCGCTGGGATGCGACCATCCCGTGAGCGAGTCGTGCGACGGATTTGGCCAAGACATCTTCTTGAGACGCAGGCCAGTCGGCTCAAATCGCTGCCGGTGTCAGTCCTTGTGGCCGTATTTGGAGATGTAGGCCTCGACGAGCTGGCGGGCTTCGCGGTCTTCGATCTGCTTCGGCGGATGCTTGCTGAAGTAGGCGGCCGGGTCGATGATCGCGCCCGACAGGCCGGCGTCCAGGGCCAGCTTGCAGCAGCGGATGGAGTCGATGGCCACCCCGGCGGAGTTCGGGGAGTCCTCGACCGAGAGGCGTACCTCCAGGTTCATCGGGACGTCCCCGAAGTGCGTCGACTCGATCCGGAGGAAGCAGATCTTGTTGTCCTTCTGCCACGGTACGTAGTCGGACGGGCCGATGTGGATGTCGTCGGGCGCAATCGTCTGGCCCCTGGCCTCGATCATCGAGGTCACGGCCTCGGTTTTGGAGATCTTCTTGTCGGCAAGGCGCTCTCGCTCGAGCATGTTGAGGAAGTCGGTATTGCCGCCGGTGTTCAGCTGGTAGGTGTGATCGATCCGCATGCCCCGATCGAGGAACAGGTTCGTCAGCGTCCGGTGCAGGATGGTCGCCCCGACCTGCGCCTTGATGTCATCCCCGACGACGGGGAGTCCCGCATCCGCGAACTTCTGGGCCCACACGTCGTTGGAGGCGATGAACACCGGGATGCAGTTCACGAAGCCGCAGCCCGCCTCGATGGCGGCGTTCGCGTAGAGCTCGGTGGCCAGCGTGGAGCCCACGGGCAGGTAGTTGACGACGATCTCCGCGCCGGTGGCCTTGAGCGCGGCCACGACGTCAACCGGCACCTGGGAGTCATCCACCGGGACGAGCTCGGCGGTGTACTTGTTGACGCCGTCCAACCGCGGCCCCTTCTGCACCAGCACGCCGGTGGTCGGGACTCGGGCGAACACGGTGGTGTTGTTGGGGGCGACGTAGATCGCCTCGGCGACGTCCTTGCCTACCTTTTCAGCGTTCACGTCGAATGCGGCCACGATCTCGATGTCACGGATGTGGTACCCGCCGAAGTTCGCGTGCATCAGACCCGGGATGGGCTCGTCGTCGCGAGCGTCCTTGTAGTACTCGATGCCCTGGATGAGGGACGACGCGCAGTTGCCGAGCCCTACCACTGCGAGCTTGATCTTGCGGTCCACGGCTCTCCTCCCTTGACGCCTTGACAGGCGCCCTTCCCGTACACGTGAAAGCCTAGCCAGGTTAGGGCATGCGATGCCCTTGGCGTGCCAGGCTCGGGGGGTCCGTCGGCGGATGTTCCTGGCTACCCGCGGAGGCGCCGTCCGACTCGACGGACTCGGGTTCCGGCCGCCGACCGCGATCGCGGCTTCTTGCGGAATCCGGGGGAGATGGCACTGGTTGTACCGGGCATGCGCATCGACATCTGGTCCGACATCGCCTGCCCGTGGTGCTACATCGGCCTGGCCCGGTTCGACCGGGTGCTGGCAGAGTTCCCGCATGCGGATGAGGTGAACGTCACCCTGCATTCGTTCCAGCTCGACCCGACGTTGCCGGAGTCGTACGAGGGGACGGAGTCGCAGTACCTGGCCAAGACCAAGCGGCTGCCGGAGGCGCAGGTGCGCCAGATGTTCTCCCACGTCGAGGCTGCCGCGGCGACGGAGAATCTGAGTCTCGACTTCGACACCATCAGGGTCGCGAACTCGCGCAAGGCGCACCGGCTGCTGCACGCTGCGCAGGACGCCGACCCGAGTGGCCGCTCCGCGTGGGCGCTGAAGACCGCCCTGTTCCGGGCTCACTTCACCGGTGGCGAGACCATCTCGGACACGGACACGCTCATACGCATCTCCGCTGAGGCCGGCCTCGACGCCGCGACCGCTCGCGACGCTATCGAATCCGACGTTCGTGACCTCGAGGTGGCCGGCGACATCCAGGAGGCGACTGCGTACGGGATCAGCGGCGTCCCGTACTTCGTGTTCGAGGAGAAGTACGGGATCTC